>JBDSND010000033.1:0-28780 GCA_039915505.1 Casimicrobiaceae bacterium | reverse complement strand
CGATCCGGCACTGCTCATCTATCCGAGCAATCCCAACTATCAGATCGCGGCGGACTATCTCAACGCCAACGGCTTCTCGAGCATCGTGGGCCAGCCGCTGGCGGTCACGTCCCGGGTGTTCGACTTCGGGCCGCGGACTACGGAGGACAAGGCCACCCAGTGGCGCACCGTCGCAGGCTTCCGGGGCACGTTCGCCCGACAGGATTACGAAGCGGCCTACACGCGCAACGAAAGCGAGGTGAAGGGCCGAGTCATCGCCGGTTTCTTTTCGCTGACCGAGTTTGCGCGTTTGGTACAGAACAGCGATTACAACCCGTTCTCGCTGCAGCAGAGCGCCGCGTTCAACGCCAAGCTGCCGGCTGCGGCTTATGTCGGACCCACTTTGAACGGTAAGGGCAAGAGCGAGTCCCTGGATGCGAAGATCTCCGGCGAAGTGTTCAAGCTGCCGGCGGGTCCGCTGCTCTATGCTGCCGGCGTGCAATGGCGCAAGGAAGAGTTGGTGACATCACCGTCGCCCGCGCTCGAGACCGGTGACATCGCCGGTCTCGGCGGGTCCGTCCCGCCGGTCAACCAGACCCGGCGTGATACGGCGTTTTTCGGCGAGCTGAACGTGCCGATCGTGCCGACCGTCGAAGCGTCGGGGCAGATTCGGTATGACCGCTACAGCGACGTCGGCAACACCACCAACTATTACGGCAGCGTGCGGTGGCAGCCCACGCGTTCGGTGCTGGTGCGCGGTGCGTACGGCACGGGTTTCCGCGCGCCGACATTGATCGACCTCTATCAGCCGGTCACCCTTGGCACGTCGGAGCAGTTCACCGATCCCATCAGTGGCCAGCAGAACCTACAGGTGAACGCATTCTCGGGCGGCAATCCGAAGTTGAAGCCCGAAACGTCGGACCAGTGGTCGATCGGCGTGGTCTTCCAGCCGACCCGGCAATTCAGCGTCGGGGTGGATTACTTCAACATCAAGCTCGAAGACATCATCAGCACCCCGTCCGCGCAGGAAGTGGTGTCCGGCTTCAGCAATGGCGACGCGGCGTATGCCAACTCGGTGGTGCTGGTGGGCGGGCAGATCGAAACCATCACCACGCAGATTGTCAATGCCGGCAAGGCGAAGATCGAGGGCTACGACATCAACCTGAGCTACCGCGACGACTTCCCGTTCGGCGGCCTTGCGGTCACGATGACGGGCAGTTACGTCACCAAGTTCGACCAGACGAGCCCGGGTGGCATCCTGTTCCACAAGGTCGCGACCATTGTCGACGGCAATGGCGACCCGGTGATCGGTGCGGCGGATACCGGTGGCGTGGTGCTGCGTTGGAAGCACGTGCTGTCGGCGACGTTGACCCGCGGGCCTTGGGCCTTCACCGCGACCCAGAACTTCTACAGCGGCTACGAAACGGGTAACCGGCAGATCGACGGCGCGCGCAACTTCGTCAGCAGCCAGTCGATCTTCGACGCCCAGATCGCGTATTCGGGCATCAAGAACCTTCGCCTCGCACTCGGGGTAAAGAACCTGCTGGACCGCAATCCGCCGATCTACGTGCCGGTGAGCAACCAGTTCCAGGCGGGCTACGACGCTTCGCTCTACGATCCGCGGGCGCGGTACGTGTACGGCAGTATCAACTACAAGTTCTTCTAAGCGCTGTTCGTTGCGCATCGCGCGCCACGCTGTGCTCCACTGCGGAGATGGCATGAGTTGCGGGCGCTCGGGCAGCACGAGCGCTTGATCCCAAGCGGGGGCTTCGGCCCCCGTTTTTTTGCACTTTCCGACGCGCTGCTCGTTCGCGCGGCGCAAGGCGGGCCTTCGTTGCCGGTCCAACCTGTCCAGAAACGCATTCCCTGACCCGTTGTCGGAGCCAGACCTGGATCCGGCCTGCAAGACCCCAAATGGAAGCCGTCGGCTCAGTGCCCCGGCACTTTTTTTTGATTTTTGGCGGGGACATCAGTAGCATTCGGCCCCTGCATACGGATCGGCGTTCCGCCCTGTGGGCCCGTGACGCGTAGCGGTTCGCGCGATCGTGAGCGTGCCTGCGAGCCTGGTTCGAAGCCACCTCCGTTCCCAAAACACTTTCTGGAGAGACCATGCTCAAAATGACCCGACTGGCTGCGCTGGCCGCGGTGCTGCTCGTCGCTGCCAATGTGATGGCGCCCCTGGCGAGTGCCCAAGGTCAATCGACCGCGCCGGCCGCGCCCGGCGCTCCGGCACCCGCGGCTACGGTTCCGGCAGCGGCGCCCACGGTGCCGATGGCTGCACCCGCGCGTACCACCACCACCGAAATGGTCGAGAATCCCTACGGCCTCGAAGCGTTGTGGAAGGGCGGTGACATCATCGCCCGCATCACCCTCGGCATTCTGGTGATCATGTCGATGGGTAGCTGGTATGTGATTTTCGTCAAGCTCTACGAACAGACCAAGTTGAGGCGGCAGGGGCGGGTGGCCAATGCCCAGTTCTGGAACGCCAAGTCGGTGGCGGAAGGCACCGCGGCCTTGAAGGAAGGCAGCCCCTTCCGCTTCATTGCCGAATCGGGGATCGAGGCCTCGCAGAAGCACACCGGCCTGCTCGGCAACGTCAGCATGAACGACTGGATCTCGATGTCCATTCAGCGTGCGATCGAAAACGTGCAGAGCCGCATGCAGGACGGACTGGCGTTCCTCGCCACCGTGGGCTCGACCGCGCCGTTCGTCGGGCTGTTCGGTACGGTGTGGGGGATCTATCACGCCCTGACCGCGATCGGCATCGCCGGACAGGCGTCGATCGACAAGGTGGCGGGTCCTGTCGGCGAGGCGCTGATCATGACCGCCATCGGCCTGGCGGTGGCGGTGCCCGCCGTACTCGGCTACAACTGGCTGGTGCGGCGGAACAAGTCGGCGATGGAAGACGTACGCGGCTTCGCCGCCGACCTGCACGCGGTACTCCTGAGCACCGCCCCGGCCACCGCGCCGACCGTCGCAAAGGCCTGACGCTATGGCCATGAACGTCGGTCAGGCGGACGGCGACGACGACGAGGTCATCTCCACCATCAACACGACGCCTCTCGTCGATGTGATGCTGGTGCTGCTGATCATCTTCCTGATCACGGTGCCGGTGGTCACGACGTCCATCCCGGTGCAACTCCCCAAGGAGCGCAACGAGATCCGCGAAACCAAGCCGGAGAACATCACCCTGTCCGTCGACGGCCAAGGCCAGATCTACTGGAACAACCTGCACATCCCGACCACCGATGCCCTCATCGAGCGCCTGAAGAAGATCGCACGCCTCGATCCCCAGCCCGAGGTGCAGATCCGTGGCGACGGCCGCGCCGACTACGCCGGCGTGGGCAAGGTGATCTATGCCTGCCAGCGAGCCGGGATCGTAAAAATCGGGTTCATCACCGAGCCACCGCCGCGCGGTTGATTGCCGAAAGCCAAAAGGAAAAAATATGGCCATGAATGTCGGACGCTCGTCGGGCGACCCGGAGGTCATGATCGACATCAACACCACGCCGCTCATCGACGTGATGCTGGTGCTACTCGTGATGCTGATCATCACCATTCCCATCCAATTGCATTCGGTGAATCTCAACATGCCGGTCGGCATTCCGCCGCCGCCGCTGGTCGAGCCCCAGGTGCTCAGAATCGACATCGATCCGAGCGGCCGGGTGTTCTGGAACGGGGAGTTCCTGGACAGTCTCGCTGCCCTGGAGGAGCGGTTCAAGGGTGCGTCCCAGCAGCAGCCCCAGCCCGAGCTGCACCTGCGCCCGGACAAGGCGGCCAAGTACGAGGTGGTGGCTGCCGTCCTCGCTGCTGCCCAGCGGCTCGGTCTGACCAAGATCGGGATCATCGGCAGCGAGCAGTTCGTCGAATAAGCGCGTTGCATAGTGCGTCGCCGGCCGTCGCCGGCGCGCCCAGGAGCCCTCATGGATTTCGCACGACGACAACGTGACCCGAAGCGGCACCTCGTCGGCATCAGCTTCGTCGTCCTGCTGCACGTGCTCGTCATCTACGGTTTGATGACGGGTCTCGCGCGGAAGGCCGTCGAAGTGATCAAGAAGCCGGTGACCGCCACCATCATCGAAGAAATCAAGAAGCCGCCGCCGCCCCCGCCGCCACCGCCGCCGAAAAAGATCGAACCTCCGCCTCCGAAGGCGGCGCCGCCGCCTCCTCCGCAGCAGCCGTACATCCCGCCGCCGGACGTGCCGCCGCCGCCGCAGGTGATCCAGGCGCCCGTCATCACCCAGGTGACGCCCACCGTGCCGGTGGAGCCGTACGTGATCGCGCCACCGCCGCCGCCCAAAATCGTGGAGGCCCCACCGGCGCCGCCTGCGCCGCCCGCGCCACCGACGCCGCCGCCGCCGGCGCCGGTCCGCCGCGACCTGACCTACGCCCGCATTGCCGGCGCGGAAATCGCGTATCCGCGGGCCGCCATTCGCGCCGGTGTCACCAAGGGTAAGGTGCTGGCGGTGCTGCAGATCGACGAGACGGGCAACGTCACCGGCGTCAAGATCACCAGCGCCACGCCGCCGCGGGTGTTCGACGATGCCGTGCTGGAGGCGCTCAAGACATGGAAGTTCAAGCCCGAGGGCCAGAAGTACTCGGGAGACGTGGAGATCAACTTCAAGCTGGAGTGACGGCCGTCACGTCGTCCGCCTGGCAAAACGGCCGCCCCAGACTGGAGGCGGCCGTTTGATTGTATGGTCGCGGGAAACGTGGAACGACGCCATACCCTGCCCATCCTTGCCAACGTCCTGCTCGCATGCGGCGAATGCGCGAGGGCTGAGGTTCAGTCCATGCGAAGGGTGTAGACGGTGCCCGCCCAACTCGCGGCGGCGAGTGCCACGAGCACGACACCCAACTGGCTCAAGGTGAAGCGCTCGCTCGCGACGTAGCCCATCAACTGGTGCCCGGCATCAGTGATCGCGCCCGGCAGCGCTGCGGCGAGTCCGAGTCCGGCGACTGCCCAGAGCGCCGCCAGGGCGGGCTTGCGCCAAGCCGGCAGCGCGGCTGGCGGCGGCGGGAGTTCGGTCATCACCCGCGCTACGAAGCCGTCGTCGGCGACCTCGGCGTCGCGACCTCCGGCGTCCTGGCGAAGCAGGGCGTCGAGCCAGTCGTCCTGTTGCGATCGAGCAGCGTCAGTCATGAGGTCTCCGGCGCCCACGCCGCAAGCCGGTTCTTGAGCTTCTGCTTGGCCCGCAGGATATGGGTCTTGACGGTGCCCACGGGGCAACCGAGCACGTAAGCGGCCTCCTCGTGGGACAGGTCGTTATGGTAGCACTGCACGATCGCCGCCCGTTCGGCATCGGACAGCACCACGAGAGCACGTTCCATGTCGATCCGCAGGGTCGCGCCGCCGGCGTGGTCCCGCTCTCCGCCAGCACGCGCATCCGCAGCGCCGCCGTCGTCCGCCACCTCGTCGGCAGCTTCGCCGAGCAATTCCTCGCGTCGCTTGCGGCTGTAGGCGAGAAAGGCGTTGGTGGCGATGCGATACAGCCACGTCGAGAAGCGGGCTTCCTGCCGGAAGGCGCGTAGGTTGCGGTAGGCCAAGAGGAACGTCTCCTGGGCGAGGTCGTCGGCCAGGCCGTGATCGCCCGCTGCCAACCGGCGCAGGGTCGCCCGTACGCCGGATTGGTAGCGGCGGACGAGTTCGCCGAAAGCGGCGCGATCATCCTGGACGACAACGCGGGCAATAAGCTCGGCATCGGTGACTTCCTGGATGGCCATGGGCACGCGCCAGCGCACATCAGCGCGAGAGGGTGACCACGGCGGGCTCGCTCATGGCTGGGATTGCGTCGAACCCGGCCCCTGCGCGATGCGTTCGGCATGACGCGTCTCGAACCACCACAGCACTCCGTAGCCGGCGCCCAGGAACGCCAGGACGAGACCGACAAAGTTCGGGGAGCCGTCGTCGAACAGCGAGTACAGGATAAAGCCGAGGCCGACCGCCCCGAGGATGACGGCCTTGCGCAGGTCGGCGGTCGTCGCGCGGTGCTGGATCTGGCGCACATGATCGGCCAAGGGCAGCGCCGCCGTACCCGCCGCTGCTGCCGCCGCAGCCGCGAGCCCTGGCGGCGGCTGGCCACTCGACAGCGCCTGGATCGCTTCCGCGGGCGCAACCGCCCCGAGCTCGGCAAGCTTCAGCATGGTCTCGTTCAGCATCCTCGCCTTGCGGAGGCGATACGAGATGAAGAGGCCGACGATAAGCGCCGGCGACAGGAAAACGATGGCCACGATTGCGACGATCATGCCCGTCGGTGGGCCGCGATACGGGAATGTGTCGAGGTCGCTGCGATCCTTGCCACCCTTCTTGGATCTCGTGACCTGCACCCGCTTGCCATCCTTCTCGATCACGACGGTACGGTCGGAATCGGCGGTGTCCTTGCCCGCGGCGTCACCCGCCTTAGCGCCCGCCGAGGGGGACTGCCCGTCGGCGGAGCCTACGCGCGAAGCGGCGCCGTCCGCTTTCGAGTCGACCGCGTTTCCGGGTGGGTTGGTCGTGGGGGTCGCGGGAGCCGCGCGGGTCGTAGATGCTGGAGGTGCCGCCGCCGTGCTGCCTGCGGTGGTGGGCGACTGGGCGCGCACGGTCGCGGGCTCGAGCACCACACTCATTCCCAAGGCGGCCAGGAGGGCACCGATCAGCACGATGCGGCGCAGCGTTCGGGTGGCGTTTGGGGACATGCAATCTCCGGTTGGGCGCTTCTCTACGCGTTGAGATGCGGCGAGGGGCACGTTCGGATTCAAGGGCGTCGCGGCGATGCGACAGGCGGCGCCTTCCGCCTCGCGAGCGACCCTCCCGCGCGGCGCCAGGGCGTGACGTGCGTGCTATTATTCCCGAAATGGGGCCACGGCCGGGAAAACCCCGCCGGACCGGATAAACAACAGTTTTCTGGCTGCTTCCTGTTTGTTTCCGTGCGCACGATTGTTGCGCTTTTGAAGGCGCAGCCTGCCCCGTCCCCACCGGTACCGCGTGACGCCCATCGATCTTACGAGCCGCGCTGCGCGCGTGGCCTTCCTGGTCCTGACCGTCCTGGCCTTGGCCGGCGTCCCCTGCACACTGCGGGCGTCGGAAACCCGCAACGACGCCGTCACCCTCAACTTCGTCAACGCCGACATCGACGCGGTGGTGAAGGCCGTCGCGGAGATCACCGGCCGCAACTTCGTGGTCGATCCGCGGGTGAAGGGCGTGATCAACATCGTCTCGGCGCGTCCCGTGCCGCGCAGCCTGGTCTATCCCACGCTGCTATCGGCATTGCGGTTGCAGGGCTTCGCCGCGGTGGAAGCCGACGGCTTGGTGAAGATCGTGCCCGAAGCGGACGCGAAACAGCAGGGCGGGGCGGTGGTGCGTGGACCGATCACCACCGGCGGCGACCGGCTGGTGACCCAGGTCATTCCCCTCCAGTTCGAGTCGGCGGTGCAACTCGTGGCCGTGCTGCGGCCGCTCATCACCCCCAATAACACTATTGCCGCGTTCCCGTCGGCGAATGCCCTGGTGATCACCGATTACGCCGAGAACCTGCGGCGGATCCAGCGCATCATCGCCGCCCTCGACCAGGCGCCGGCGGGCGAGCCGGTGATCGTGCCGCTGCGGCACGCCTCGGCGCTCGACATTGCCCCTATGGTCAACCGGCTGCTCTCGGAGGCCGCGCCGGGCCCCGCGGGGGCGACCGCGGATGCCCAGCAGCGCGTAACCGTCATCGCCGACCCGCGATCCAACAGCATCCTGCTGCGCGCCGAGAACCCGGCCCGGGCTAGTCGCGCCCGCGCCCTCATCGAGCAACTCGATACGGCCGGTCGGGTCGGCGGCAACGTCTTCATCGTGTACCTGCGCAACGCCGACGCCGCGCGGGTTGCGCAGACCCTGCGCGCCCTGCTCGGTGGGGGCGGCGAGTCGGGTGCGATCGGAAATTCCGGACTGTCGCCCGCGCCGGCGACGAGCGCCCCGGGACTCGCGACCACGCCGGTCGCCACGTCGGTGGGCTTGGCCACGACCGGTCCTGCGGCAGCGGGTGGCGGCTTCACGGCCGGCGGGGTCACGATCCAGGCCGACACGGCCAACAATGCCCTGCTCATCAATGCCCCCGAACCGATCTACAACAACCTGCGGGCGGTGATCGACAAGCTCGATATCCGGCGCGCGCAGGTCTTCATCGAGGCGCTGATTGTCGAGGTCAATGCCGACAAGGCGGCCGAGTTCGGCATCCAGTGGCAGTACCTCGCGAATAACTCGTTGACCGGCAGCAGCACCGGCATCGCCGGCGGCACCAATTTCGGCAACCGCGGGACCGGAACCAATATTATCGATGCCTCGGCGAGCCTGTCCTCGGTCGGCGCGGGCCTCAATCTCGGTCTCGTGCGCGGCGCGGTGACCGTGCCGGGGTTTGGCACCATCACCAACCTGGCCTTGCTGGCGCGTGCGCTGGAGAGCGAGGCGAGCGCCAATATCCTGTCGACGCCCACGCTGCTCACCCTTGACAACGAGGAAGCCAAGATCGTGGTCGGCCAGAACGTGCCGTTCATCACCGGCCAGTACGCGACTACCGGCAACGTCACCGGCGTCGCACCGTTCCAGACCATCGAGCGCCGTGACGTCGGCCTGACCCTGCGCGTCAAGCCGCAGATCACCGAGGGCGGCAGCGTGCGCCTGGTGATCTACCAGGAAGTCTCGCGAGTCGAGGACAAGTCCAACGCCGCGGGCATCATCACCAACAAGCGCTCCCTCGAGTCGTCGGTGGTCATCGACGATCGCGAGATGGTGGTCCTGGGCGGACTCATGCAGGATAGTTTCACCGACGGCACCGACAAGGTCCCTGTGGTCGGCGACCTGCCCGTGCTGGGCCACCTCTTCCGCTACGACAATCGCCGCCGCAGCAAGACCAACTTGCTGATCTTCCTGCGACCCACGGTCGTACGCAGCGGCACCACCGCGGCCGCGCTCACCAACGAACGCTACGATTACCTGCTGGGCGAGCAGGAGCGGTTGCGTCCTGGCGAGCGGTTCTTCTGGCGGGACCCGACGGTGCCGGTGCTGCCGCCGTTGCCGGCGCCTTCGCCACTGCCAGTGAACGCACCCGCGGCGGTGGTCACGACGCCGCTCGGTCCTCCCTTGCCGCCCCCCGGCTTGCCGCCGCCGGCCTTTTCCCCGGGCGCGGGCGCATCCCCCGGCATGCACTGAGGCTCTCGGGCATGGCCACGCCGCGCACCACCGCCCGGGTTGCGTCCAGCCCTCGCATTCCCTACGGGTTTGCGCGGCAGCACGGGGTGCTCGCCCTCGACAACCTCGGCGAGAGCGATGCCGTGGTGGTGCTCACCCGCCCCGACGCCACCATGACCGGCATCGCCGAGTTGAAGCGCATCCTGCAGCGCCCGCTCGTCACCCGCGCGGTCGATGCCGAACGCTTCGCGGCGGAACTCGCGCGGGTTTACAACGCAGCCAATCCGGACGTTGCCGGCTTCGGCGACGACCTGTCGCGGGAGACCGATCTTGCCCGCCTGATGCAGGATCTTCCGGAAGCCGACGACCTGCTCGACAGCGATGCGCAGGCCCCCGTGATCCGCATGGTCAACGCGCTGTTGCTGCAGGCGCTGCGCGAGCGTGCCTCGGACGTGCACTTCGAGCCGTACGAATCGCGTTCGGTGGTGCGCTTCCGGGTGGACGGCGTGCTGCGCGACGTGATCCAGCCGCCCCGCGGCCTGCATGGCGCGCTGGTGTCGCGGATCAAGATCATGGCGAGCCTCGACATCGCCGAGAAGCGCCTGCCCCAGGATGGTCGCATCGCCTTGAAGCTCGGTGACAAGGCCGTCGACGTGCGGGTGTCGACCCTGCCGACGGGACCGGGCGAGCGCGTGGTGTTACGGCTGCTCGACAAGGACAGCGCCCAGCTCGACCTGACCGCGCTCGGCATGAGCGATGCGACGCTCGCCGCGATGGACCGGCTGATCCGCGAGCCGCATGGCATCGTGCTGGTCACGGGACCCACGGGGTCGGGCAAGACCACGACCCTGTATGCAGCCTTGTCGCGCCTCGACCGCGGCAGTGCCAACATGATGACGGTCGAGGATCCAATCGAGTACGCGCTCGACGGCGTGGGACAGACGCAGGTGAACCCGCGCATCGAGCTGACCTTCGCGCGGGCATTGCGGGCCATCCTGCGCCAGGATCCGGACGTGATCATGATCGGCGAGATCCGCGATCTCGAAACGGCCCAGATCGCCGTGCAGGCCTCGCTCACCGGTCATCTGGTGCTCGCCACCCTCCACACCAACGACGCCGCGAGCGCCGTGACGCGGCTCGCCGACATGGGCGTCGAGCCGTATCTCCTGGCCTCCAGCCTGCTGGGCGTGTTGGCGCAGCGCTTGGTGCGCACGCTGTGTCCCGCCTGTCGCGCGCGGACGGCTGCGACGCAGTCCGAAGCTGCGCTGCTCGCCGACATAGGCCTGGCCCCCGACCTGCCGCTGCATGCCGCACCCGGGTGCCCGGACTGCAACCACGCCGGCTACCGTGGCCGGACCGGCATCTACGAGCTCCTCGTGGTCGATGAGGCGGTGCGCCGTCACGTGCACGATCGCGCACCCGAACACGTGCTGCGCACAGCGGCTTCCGCGGCCGGCATGATCCCGCTGCGTCGCGATGGCGCACGCTGGGTCCGCAGCGGCGCGACCGCGTTGGCGGAGCTCGTGCGGGTCACGCGCGAAGCCTGATCCGCAGCCCTGCGTCATGCCGGCGTTTCACTACGAAGCGGTCGATGCGCAGGGCAAGTCCCGGCGCGGCGTGCTCGAAGCCGACACGGCGCGCGCGGTGCGCGATCGACTGCGCGGCGAGGGACTGTTTCCGACGGCCATCGAGTCGACGGGTGACGCGGCGGTGGTCACCGCGCCGGTGCGCCTGCCGCGGGTGCTGGTGACCCTCGCCACCCGCCAGCTCGCCACCCTGGTGCACTCCGGCATGCCGCTCGACCAGGCGCTCGCCGCGGTGGGCGAGCAGGCCGACGACCGGCGGGTGAAGCAGGTGATGGACGGGCTATGCGCGCAGGTCAGTGCCGGCGAATCGCTGGCACTCGCGCTGTCGCGCTGGCCGCGTAGCTTCGGCGGGTTGTATCGCGCCCTGGTCAGCGTCGCGGCCGAAACGGGCCGCCTGCCCGAGGTGCTGGCGCGGCTCGCCGACTATCTCGAGGCACGCGAGGCGTTGCGGCAGCGCTTTACCCTGGCACTGATCTATCCGGCGCTGGTAACGATCATCGCCATGGCCGTGATCACGGTGCTGCTCACCTACGTGGTGCCGCAGGTGGTGTCGGTCTATCAGCAGAGCCGGCAGACGCTGCCCTGGCTCACGCGGGCGCTCATCGAGGTGAGCGGTTTCTTGCGCGCGACCGGCTGGCTATGGGCGATCGTGGTCGGGCTTGGCGTGGTTGGCTTCGCCATCGCCAACCGCTCCCCTGCGTTCCGCGAGGGCTGGCATGGTGTGCTGCTCCGTGCGCCGGTGCTCGGACGGCTGACCCTCGCGATCGATACCGCGCGCTTCGCGAGCACGCTGGCCATCCTGGTGGGCAGCGGCGCGCCGCTGCTGTCGGCCCTCGACGCGGCAGCGCAGGTCATCTGGCCGTTGCCGCTGCAGCACGCCGCGCGCGCCGCGGCGGCGCTGGTGCGCGAGGGCGTATCGCTTGCCCGGGCGCTACGCGAGCAAGGTGTGTTTCCGCCGGTGCTCGTCCATCTCGTCGCCAACGGTGAGGCGAGCGGCCAGCTCGCCGCGATGCTCGAGCGCGCCGCGCAGGAGCAGGAGCGCGAGGCGGAGCGCCGCCTCACGTGGTTCGCGGCGCTCCTGCAGCCGGCATTGATCGTGCTCATGGGGGCGGTGGTGCTGGTGATGGTGCTCGCGGTCATGCTGCCGATCGTCTCGATGAACCAGCTGATCCGATGACGGCGAGGGAAAGCATCCGAACTCCTTGCGCTGCACGAGCGCATTCCTGACCCGCTACGCCGCACCCGCAGGGGTGCGTGCGCCGGGCAGCGCAAGACCTCGAGCGCCTGCAGTTCGCGCGGGCTGATGCGCCCGCGCGGTCGCGCGGCCCCCACCACCTACAACGGCGAGCACATCGCCACGCCCAGCGCCCCCTGGCCCTCGGGAATCCAGCCTCGCCCGAGCATCTCTGCGCGCACCGCAAGACGGGTCGTGTAGCGATGGTTCGGGGCCGCGCCGGCGCCATCGTTGTAGAGCCGGTACACGGGGGTCGTGCCCACCGGACACGCGCCGGCCGCATTGGGGACCGGCAGTGCGAACACCACGGCCTCGAATTGCCAGTCCGGATTCTGCCGAACGTTGGCGCATTCGCTCGGGTTCGCGGTGTAGAAGTGCGAGCTTTTCGGTGCGAACGCGGTGCTGAAGAACCGGCATACCCCAGCGGCGGCGGCGAGCTGCGGATACACATCGAGGCTGTCGCCGGTGCGAACCCAGCCCGCGAACGTGCCATCGTCGAGCTTGGCGATCTCGTCGGCGACGTAGGTCACGAAGTAATGATCGAACCCGGCGTGGTAGTACTCGACCGCAGCGAGGGTGTTGGCCGGTGCGGCGTTGACGCGAAAGCTCTGCACCACGCCGGTGTTGTCCTGGGCGAGAGGGCTCGGCGCCACCGCGCCGATGCCGGCACCGCGCTTGGCAAAGCCGGCAAGGCAGAGCTCGCGATCGCGCGGATCCTGCGCCTGCATCACGGCGAGCAACGCGTCACGTCCGGTGATGAATGTCGGATCGGCGGGCATGATCTTGTAGGCGGCGACCAGATAGCGCTTCATCCGATCCTGTGCCTGGTCGAACGACAGGCGCGTGGTGTCGTTCAGCAGATTGCTGTAGCACTCCCAGAGCATCGACGCCCAAACCTCGCCGGTGTTGTGTACCTCGGCGTTGTCGCTGGCCGGTGCACGCGGCGAAGGTGCCGGCGATGCCGGGAGGGTCGCGTCGGTGGCGATGTGGCGGAAGGTCAGCGGATTCTTCGCGAGGTCGCGGGTGTACGGATAGCGACGGATGCCGTAGTAGTAGGCATTGTTGTACACGTCCGGGGCGAAGTCCGGCCCGCCGAGCGGATAGCGGGTGCTCGAATACGTGGCGCTGAAATCGGCGTTGTTCGACCGATTGCGGTCGGCGGCCTTCACGAGCAGCAGCAGGGCGTGGAAGTCCGCGAAGCCTTCGCCCATGCCGATCGCTTGGTTGGTGGTGAGGCCGTTGGCGTCGTTGATGAGTCGGTTACTGATGTAATGGCCCCATTCGTGGGCGACCAGGCTCGTATCGAGCGCGGCGTCGCGATGGACCCCGACCGCTCGCGCCATGCGCACCTTGACGGGTCCCGCGCCGAGCGCGCCACGAATATCGGCGCCATCATCCAGCGCGATGGAGGCGAGGGGAATCGTCACTGAGGGGTCGGCGCCGGCCATGCTGACCAGTCCCGTCACGTTATTGGCGACCAGCAGCGCGATCGCGCCCGCGGCCTGGGCATTGCGAGCCTTTTCCACGAAGGTGCACACGCCCCGGTCGACCAGTGCGATCTTGCCCGCGACCGCAGCCGGATCGAGGTAGGCGGAGCAGCCGTCGGTGGTGGTGGGACCGAGGCTGTCGGCGGCATCCTGTGCAGCCGCGACCTCGGCGGTGAAATCGAAGACCTGCGCCCCGAACGCCGCCGTCGCCGAGCCCTTGACACCGCTGAGCGTCGCCGGCGCGGCGACCCGGACGAGGCTCGTGCCGGTGTCCCACACCAGCAAGCGCATCCGCGGACGCTGGCCGTCGGCGGGGGTCGACATGCTCGCATTGTTGACCCCGGTGAAATCCTGCGCCTGGGCGATGAGGCTGTCGTTGGCGAGCCCGCCGCGGCCATAGTTGTTCGTCTGGGCATTGCCGGCAGCCTCGGTGAAGCCGGCGTCGTAATACCAGTCGTGCAGGTAGTTGATCAGGTAGAAGAGGTTGGTGACGGCCGCCATCACCTGCGGGCGGGTTGCCCCGGGCGCTTGGCTGAAGTCGTAGCTGTAGTCGAAGGCGGCTCCGCTGCTCGTGCAGGCGTGCAGGTCACTGCTCACGGGCAATGTCGGATTGCACTCGTCGACCGCCGCGGGTCCGAAATCGTCGGGTGATTGCAGGTTGGCGAAGGCTTCGACGTTGTTGCCCACGGTGCGGGTCGCGCCGGACGGCAGCCACGGGTCGTTGCGACTGAAGGGTGCGTTCTGCAGGGTCACCAGGTTGCCGCCTGCGAGGGGAGGCTGGGCGCCATCGGGCAAGCCGGTCGGATGCGGGAAGAAGGCACGCCCGGACGGATCCGGAAGCGGCAGGTAGGGGGGCGCAGACTCCGCAAACACGCGATAGGTGTACGCCGCGTCAGCGGTAAGGCTGTGCCGGTAGAGCAGGGCACCATCCCGGCCGCTGATCACGTAGGCGTAGGCGTCGACGCTACCGGGCGCCGCGCCGTCATGCATCTGCAACTCGACGTAGTGGGCAGGCACCAGCGCGGTCCCGAGGCGATACCAGATGGGCCGTACCCGCACCGCCTCCGCCAGCGTCATGCCGTCGCGACCGACGAGCCCCGGTGGCAGGGTCAGGAGGTCGTAGCCGTCGCGGACAGCCTCCCGCCGCAGACGCACAGCCACGTCAGGGTCCACGCCGTAATCCACCAGCGCGGCGGCCGCGGCCTTCGACGGGGCGATTCGGCTGGCCGTCGGCGCGCTCTTGGAGGGGGTATCCGCCGCTCCCATCGCCGCACCGCCGATGGCGACGAGGCCGCCGCCCCGATCGAGCAGCACGTTGACGCGTTCACGGAAGATCTCGATCCCCGCGGCGGTATTACGGAACCGCACGATGGCGCCGCCATCACCCAGGCGCTGCACTTCGTGCACGGGCAAGGTGTCGATGTCCGCCTCGGTGAAGCGGTAGGCGTCGGCGAGGTCGCGGAGATGGGCGCGTGCCACCGCGGCGGGCTCGGCGCCGGGTGCCGCCAGTCCCCCCGACGTCAGTCCCCCCGACGACTTGCGCAGCACCGCGGCCGCTTCGCCCCATAGGAACGCAGGCACCGGGAGTTGTTCGGACAGGGCAGCGCCACCCCCGCCTTCGACCTTACGGAGCTTCGCGTCGACGTCGCGCGCGCCCGCCGTCGTCACCACGGCCACGGCCGCGGCGCGGGCGGCGTCGTACTCCGGAAGCGCTCGCGCGGCCACCCCATTCCACACGGCGGCTGTGCCCAGGGCAGCGAATAGGTATGAGAGCAGCCGACGGCCCGTCGCGGTACGGGCTGGAGGGCGACGCAAAGGGGGACGGAATGGGCTATAGGAGGGGCTGCAGAATGCGTTCAAGCGTTTGAATCCTCGTTCGGCAAGTCGGCGTCCGTCGAGCGTCGCCGAACGATCGTCGCGGAAAGAAATGTCCCGGACTCAGCGTCCCGGACCCAGCCGGTGCGGTGGCGCGGGGTCCGGCGCGGGGACCGGCGGAGCGGAAACCGTGCAAGCGGACACGTGGCGACAACACCGCAAGATGGTGAAATCGCCACCGGGTTGATCGGCCGTGAACGGACGATCGGAAAACGCCTGGCGCAGCACGCTCGTTGACCATCATCGATGCGCGTCGAGCGCACCGGCATTTTCCCACAACTGCGGTCATGGCGGCGCCAGTCGCGCGGCAGCGAGGCGCGTCACCCAAACGCGGCCAATGGGCACTCGGCGCGCGGCGCGTTCCACAGGCGCGGACTCGCACCCCGAGCGTGCTGAAATTGCCCTAATCGTGGCCGTCACCCGCGGCTTGCCGTGCCAAGGCCCAGGCGACGTGCTCGCGCACCAGCGGCGACGGATCGTCCCGACGTGCCTGCAGGGCTCGAACGATGATGTTGGCGGGCGGTGCGTTGCCCAGGCCCACGGCGAGATTGCGCAGCCACCGCTCGTAGCCGATCCGACGGATCGCACTACCCTGCATGCGCGTCTCGAAATCGGCGGCGCTCCAGGCGAACAACGTCACCATATCGACGTCGTCGAGCCCATGGCGGACGGCGAAATCTACTTCGGTGGTGTGCTGGGCAAAGCGATTCCACGGACAGGCGAGCTGGCAATCGTCGCAGCCGTAGACACGGTTGCCGATCAGCGGCCGGAGCGCTTCGGGGATCGGTCCATCGTGCTCGATGGTGAGATAGGAAATGCAGCGTCGCGCATCGAGCTCGTAGGGCGCGACGATGGCCCCGGTGGGACAAGCCGTGATGCATGCTTCGCAGGTCCCGCAGTGCGCCGTGGTAGCGGGCGTCTCGGGGAGGGCCAGATCGGTATAGATCTCGCCGAGGAAGAACCACGAGCCGCGCTCGCGGGTGAGGAGCAGGGTGTGCTTGCCGCGCCAGCCCAGGCCGGCGTTGGCGGCGAGCGCGACTTCCAGCACCGGCGCGCTGTCGGTGAACACCCGGTACCCGAAATCGCCGACTGCGTTGCCGATGCGCGCCGCGAGCGTCTGCAGCTTGCCCCGCAACACCTTGTGGTAATCGCGCCCAAGGGCGTACCGCGCAATATAGGCACGTTCCGGATCGCCTAGCACGTCGCTGGCATCCCGGGCTTCGCCGGGCCAGTAATCGAGTCGCGCCGAGATGACGCGCAGCGTTCCGGGCACTAGCTCGGCGGGCCGCGAGCGGCGCGTGCCGTGCCGGGCCATATAATTCATCGTCCCGTGACGCCCGGCGCCGAGCCAGTCGAGCAGGCGCTGCTCCTCGGCGGAGAGATCGATGCCGGTGATGCCGATCTCGGCGAACCCGAGCTCCACGCCCCAGCGGCGGATATCGGCCGCGAGCGCGACGAGATCGATGGTGCGTTGGGTAGCCGTCATCATCGTTGCACAATCGCTTCGGTCCGCTTAGCTATCGTGCGCACGCGCTCACCTCGTTGCTCTTCTTGACCGCACCATGACCACACGTGAGTCGCAGTGGTTTCGCCGTGTTCCCGCGCTCGCCACGGCTCACATCCACGCCGGAGACGTCGAGGCGATGGATGGACTCGGCATGCGCCTCGCGCAGGGCCTCGCGCCGCCGCTCGTGATCACGCTACGTGGCGAGCTCGGGTCGGGGAAGACTACCCTGGTGCGCGCCATGTTGCGGGCGCTCGGCTGGACCGGTCCGGTCAAAAGCCCTACTTACTCGCTGCTTGAACATTACCTATTGTCGAGCTTATACTTTTATCACTTTGATTTTTATCGCGTCGAGGATCCGAATGAGTGGGAGAGCACCGGCTTCGCCGAATACTTCACCAAGGATTCGGTGTGCATGGTCGAATGGCCGGACCGCGTCGGTGGCTATCTGCCGCCTGGTGACTTGGCGGTCGAGATCGCCTATGCCGGGCCGGAATCCCTTGCCGGCCGGGATCTTACCTTCATCGCCCATTCGCCCGCGGGCCTGCGATGCCTGAGGACCGTGGCGCCGGGAGAGGGCTGAAGGGCCTGTCGCTCGAGCGACGGCGTGCCCTGCGGGCCCTCGTCTTGCCCCTGGCGGGATGGGCCGGGGGCCTGCCTTTGGCGGCGTGGGGGTCGGTCGGCCGGGTCGCGACGACCCGGGTCTGGCCGGCACAGGAATACACCCGGGTAATTTTCGAGGCGCCGGCGCCCCTCGCCCACCAGCTCTTCACCCTGAAGGATCCTGAACGGGTGGTGCTGGACCTGCAAGGGATCGACCTGACCGGCGAGCTCGCGCAGCTGCCGACGCTGGTCCGCGCCGACGACCCCTACATCCAGGGGGTACGCTTCGGCCGGCGCGATCCGGACATCGTGCGGGTGGTGATCGAGGTCAAGACGGAAACGAATCCGCAGCTCTTTGCCTTGCCGCCGGTCGCTGAATTCGGTTACCGCCTAGTGCTCGACCTCTATCCGGCCAACCCCGTCGATCCGCTGATGGCGTTGCTCGACGTGGGTGGCGGGCGCGGGACAGGGCGCGGTGACGCCGGCAAGCCGGCCACGGCCGCCGAAATCCGCGAGCGCCGCCGCCAGATCACGGTGATGCTGGATCCTGGCCACGGAGGCGAGGATCCGGGTGCGGTCGGCAAGCGCGGCACATGCGAAAAGGACGTCGTGCTTGCCATCGCTCAGAAGCTGAAACGCATGGTGGATGCGACGCCGGGCATGCGGGCACTGCTCACCCGCGGCGACGACTACTACGTGCCGCTCTCGGCCCGAGTGCAGCGCGCGCGCCGCGCCCAGGCGGATCTCTTCCTCTCGATTCACGCCGACGCCTTCACGGTGCCCACGGCGCGCGGTTCGTCGGTGTTTGCACTGTCCGAGCACGGGGCGACGAGTGCCGCGGCCAAGTGGCTCGCGCAGAAGGAAAATGCCGCCGACTTGATCGGCGGGGTGAATCTTCCGGGCCGCGATCCATTGCTTGCGCGCACCCTGCTCGACCTTTCCCAGGCTGCGCAGATCAACGATAGCCTCAAGGTCGGTCAGCACGTGCTCGAGGGCATCCGGATGATCAACCCGTTGCACAAGAATGCCGTCGAGCAGGCGGGATTTGCGGTCCTGAAGGCGCCGGATATTCCGTCGATCCTGGTCGAGACCGCCTTCATCTCCAATCCCGAGGAAGAGCTCAAGCTGCGCAGCGACCGCCACCAGACCAAGTTCGCGGAATCGATGCACGACGGCATACGCCGTTACTTTGCCAACAATCCGCCGATCGCCCGCATCGGCAGCGGCACCGGCTAGCGCACCCGGTTCGTCGCCGCCCCGCGCATGGGGAATGAAGCGACGCGCTCCGCGGATGGGCTCCATCATCGAGGACGACGCGAGACCCGGCCGGGGCCCGCCGTCCGGGCAGCCGTGTTCTGTAGAATGCCTGCGATGCTGCGCTTCTTCACCCTGTTCCTGGTCCTGCAGGCGGTGCTGTTCGGCGCCGAGCTAACGCCATGGATGCAGAAGCATTTCGTGGTCCCCTGGACGGACGCGATCGCCGCGATCAGCGCTGCGCTGGTCACCCAGTTCGACCCGGGGGTGGTCGCCGCCGGCAAGATCCTGCGCAGCACCGCCAACGGCTTCGCGGTCTCGATCGAGTCGGGATGCAATGGCGTCGAAGCCTCGATCGTGCTGGTCGCGGCGGTGCTCGCGTTTCCGGCGCCCTGGCGCAACAAGCTCGTGGGGCTCGTCGCCGGGATCGTGGCCGTGCAGGGACTCAACGTCGTGCGGGTGATCAGCCTGTTCTATCTTGGTCAATGGGACATGCGGCTGTTTGAATGGGCGCACCTGTACGTGTGGCAGGCGCTGATCATGCTCGACGTGCTGGTGGTATGGCTGGTGTGGGTCCGCACCCTGCCGCGTGCTCCGGAGCACGACGGCGTTCCACCGCCTGACATCCGTGGTCCTGGCGATCCCGCGATCGCAATGTCAGGCTAGGCCCGGCTCGTGATGCTGCGCAGCCCCGTCTCGCGCTTCATCCTGCGCGTGCTGGGCTGGTTGCCGGTCGCCTTCGCGGTGTGGTATTTCGCGGCTCCGCTCCTGGTCCTTCCCGCGGGGTGGCTGGTGCAGGCGGTGAGCCACGTCGGCTTCGGCGATCTGGTGCGCAATGTCGAGCAAGTGCGCAGCACCTTCACGTTCACCACTACGCTGCTGCCTGGAAGGGTCCTCTCTGGCGCGGCGGTGACCGTCGAGGTCAATGCGCTCCTCTACGCGTTCGGCCTGCCGCTGTTCGTCGCGCTCACCCTCGCCGCCGGCGAACCGCGTTGGTGGCGAACCCTTGCGATCGGCTACGTCGCGCTGCTGCCAGTCATCGCCTGGGGGACGCTGGCCGACTTCCTCAAGAACATCGCCATCACGTCGGGACCCGCGATCGCCTCGCAGACCGGCTTTTCGGGCGGGCAGCGCGAAATCATCGCGTTCGCCTTCCAGTTCGGGTCGCTAATCCTCCCCACCGTGGTGCCTGCCGTCGTGTGGGTCGTGACCCACCGCAAGTTCCTGACGCAGCGCATTTATCGCGGTCGCGCAGCGTGACGGAAGAGGGCCCGCGCCGAGCGCCCCCCTTACTCCAGGGCTGCCTTTCGCGCAGCCTCGCGCTCCCGCAGCACCCGCCGCTGGACCTTGCCCGTGGTGGTCATCGGTAGCGCGTCGATGAATTCGATCTCGCGCGGGTATTCGTAGGGTGCGAGATACTTGCGCACGTGCTGCTGCAGATCCTGCTCGAGCGCCGCTGTCGCAGCATGTCCCGCGGCGAGCACGACGAAGGCCTTCACCACGTGCCCGCGCGTGCTATCCGGCGAGGGCACGACGGCCGCATTGGCCACGGCCGGGTGGCGCACGAGGCAGTTCTCGATTTCCGACGGCCCGATGCGATAGCCGGCCGACTTGAACATGTCGTCGGTTCGCCCCTGGTACCAGAGATCGCCGTCGGCATCACGCCGGGCGAGATCGCCGGTGCGGCACCAGTCGCCGGTGAACTTGCACGCCGTGCCTTCCGGGTTGCGAAAATATTCGAGGAAGAACACTGGGTCCGGCTGGCCGTCCGGGGCGACGCGGTGGATCGCCACCTCGCCCACTTCGTCGACCGGCAGTTCGGTCCCGGCGTCGTCGATGATGGCGATCCGATGCCCTGGATATGGCCTGCCCATCGAGCCCGGCTTCGCGGGCCAGAGACGGTGCGAGTTGCCAACGATGTAGTTCATCTCGGTCTGGCCGAACATCTCGTTGATGGTGACGCCGAGGGCATCCCTTGCCCATTCGAACACCGTGGTCCCGACGGCTTCGCCGGCGCTCATGATGCTGCGCAACCCAATGTCGAAATGGTCGCGCGGGCGGGGGTAGGCCTTCATCATGAGCTTCAGAGCGGTCGGGAAGAGAAACGCGTTGCGTACCTGATAGCGTTCGATGAGACGGAACGCGCGCTCGGGCTCGAAGCGGCCGCGGTAGCCGAGGATGGGCTGGCCGAAGTAGAGCGTGGGCAGCAAAGCGTCCATGAGGCCGCCCGTCCAGGCCCAGTCGGCCGGTGACCAGAAGAGGTCGCCGCATTGCGGGAAGCCGTCATGCGAATGGGAGAAGCCCGGCAAGTTGCCGAGCAGGCATTGATGCGGCATCAGTGCGCCCTTGGGCGGCCCGGTGGTGCCGCTGGTGTAGATCAGGGTCGCGGGGTCGGTCGGCGCGGTCGTGACTGGCGTGAAGCGGGTCGCGGCATCCGCGAGGAAATCATCCCAGGGCGTGACGAACGACGCCTCGGCCGCGTCGATCCCGATCACGTGTCGCAACCGCGGCAAGGTGTGCCGGATCGGCGCGAGGTTGGGCAGCGACTGCCGGTCGACGAAGGCGACGCGGCACTCCGCATTGTCGAGACGATACTGCAGTGCTTCGGGACCAAACAGGAACGACAGCGGCACGGTCACGGCACCGAGTTGGTAGACGGCAAGATGGGCAATCACCGTCTCGGGTCGCTGCGGCAGGACGATGGCGCACGTGTCGCCGCGTCCTATGCCCCGCGCGGCCAGCGCGTTGGCCAGCCGGTTTGCCTCGCGCTGCAGATCCCAGAACGTGTGAGCGGTGCGAACGCCGGACTCGTCTTCCCAGTACAGGGCAAAGCGCGCGCGGTCCTCGGCCCACCGCCCACAGCACGCCGCGGCGATATTGAACGGGCTGGGCACCTCCCACCGGTGCGCGGCGTGGATTGCGGCGTAGCGGTCGAGGCGGGTCATCGGGACCATCGCGGGCGGAGGATTCGGCGCGGCGCGGCTGCGACGGCCCAGCTAGGCGATGCCCGCGGATAGCGGGGGCGACGGGGCCTCGATCTCGGTCGAAGGTCCGGTCTCCACACCGGTCCAGCACCACTCCTTCTGGGTCTCGATCACGGGCGCGAAGCGCACCGGATACGACGCGCTAACTCCTTGCAGACGATGACGCCCGCCCGAGCGGTATTCGCTGGCCGGGAAGATCAGGGACTGGATGACCTTGCGGCCCTCGCGCGGCTGCAGGGCGAGGAACAGGCCGCGGAAAGAGCGGCCGTGATGCACCATCGCATTGCCCTCGACATCGTAGTCGTGGTCGTGCTCCGGTCGCTGCGTGCATAGATCCACCTGGGTGATGCTGTCGGCAATGCGCTGCAGCCCGACCTCCGCGGCATCGGCGGTGACCCGTCGCATACGACGCACGATCCCCAGCTTCCAGACTACGTCGCCCTCGGCGCGCAAGGCGACGAGCGTACCCAGGGTGAGCGAGCCGGCGGCTGTCATCGGCGCAATCAGCCGGAGCCCGGTGGCGCTGACGTCCTTGATCTCCCACGGTCCGCCCGGGGTCGTGAATGCGGCCAGGCGGCGGCGCGCGACCGCCTTGCGCCTGGCGTCCTCGTCGCGCAGGTGGCCGAAAACGGCGATGTCGAGGGTGCCGCTGTAGGTGCCCACGGTATCGAGCTCCGGCACCGACGAGTCGGTTTCGTTATGCAGGAAATCGGTGATCCGCTGCAGTCCAACAATCGCATCCACGGCGCCCACGGCAGCCGTCCGCTCGCCGCGACGGGGCATCGGCCGGAAGGCCGGATCGACTTGCATGGCGAGCTTGGTGAGCAGCCCTAGGTGCTCGATGCGCCGGGGTGTCTTCGCTGCGAGCGGTTGGCCGCGCACCTTTTGCTCGACGGCAAGGATGTAGTGCTGAAGAAGGGCGTGAAGCGGTTCGGTGTCGAGGAACATGACCGGACCTTCGAGCGGCGTGGCGTCGCGGCGTCGCAGGCCGTGTCGCTCCTCGAAGTTAAGGTAGAAAGCCGTAGGTCCCGTGGACTCCGTGGCGAGTGCCAGCGGCGCGCACCAGTCGTCGAGGTGGTGCGCCAGCCAGTCGAGTTGAGCGCGGTCGAGATTGCCGGCATTGCACAGGTGCAGCACCAGGGTCGCGAGGTACTTCTGTTCGATGGTGCGCGGCGCGGGCTCGCCCGCGAGCGTGAGGCGCTGGCCTTCGAGCTTACGGGCCGACGCGAGGGTATAGCACCGATGGAGATCCGCCCATTTGGCGGGAATCCAGGCCTCGTAGCGGAACATGCGAATCTGGGCATCGACACCGAGCTGCAGGATCTGCCGCATCAGCAACTCGGGCAGGAGCGCCTGCCACGCTGGCTCCTGGGCATGCTCGAGGACATCACGCTCGCACGCTGCGTACGCGCGTAGGAAGCCTTGGGAGAGGTCGAACAGCGCGTGCCAGAGTTGCTCCTCGATCTTGTCCGAGCGGGGGGCGTGCGCGATGTATTGGGCGAACAGCCGCTCGCGCATTTCGCGAGCCTGCGCATCCACGAAGAAGAGCGCTTCGAGTGCGGCGGGGCGGCGGTCGATCGCGGGCTGGGCGATGCGGCCCAGCTCGACGATGAGCGCCGCGTGCGCGGCGAGGGGATCGCTGGCCGTGAAACTTTCTATCCAGCGCTGCGCCGACCTGGTGTCGGATAGCGGATCCTTCGGAGCCTTCGCGAAGCCGAGCATGCCATCCTCCTGGGCGGTGCACAGGGTCGAAACACCCGAGCGCTCATTACGCCCGGGGGCATTGGCACCGGCGCGCGCCCCCTTCCGTCCTGCCGGCGCCGCGGTGTTGCGCGCGGGGAGGTCCACCCGATGATCGCCCAAAGCGGCGCGGGCGGCAATAGCGTCGCCAGGCTATTGGCATGTATCGTGCATAGAGAGGTGGCGTGACCCCACCGCGCCGGCGTGCTCTGGCACTCGCCGCGACCGCTCACGACTGGTGCGCATTCGGAACGAGCCGATGGGTCGGCCTGTTCGGGTCAGCGCCAGGCGCAGGTGACAAAAAACGATAGGGAAAGACGACTATGGGCATCCTGATCAAGGCGCCGATGCGGCGGCGCGAGCCGACGATGTCGCTCGCCGAAACACCCGGCGCGGTGCACGAGGGGAAGAGTGCGCTGCACATCCGCGAGGTGGTCCGTATCACGGGCCTGCGCCGCGAGCAGCTCTACATGTGGCAGCGACGCTACGGCTTTCCCTCGCCCCTGCGCGATCCGTTTGGTGATCGCGTCTATCCCCCGGAGCAGGTGGCCCGCCTCAAGCTGATCAAGCAACTGCTCTCGGAAGGCTGGCGCGCCGGTGCCGTCGTGCCCCTCGCCGAAATGGCGCTGCAATCGATGCTCGGCCTCACGGTCGAGGACCCCGCGCCGCTCCCGGTCGAGATCGAGACTGCGGTGACGCTGCTCGCCGAGCATCGCGTCGGCGAGTTGCAGAATCACCTCTCCAAGCTGCTCGTGGGTCAGGGATTGCGGAAATTCCTCGAGACCACGCTCATCCCCTTGAACGAAGCCGTGCACGATCGCGTGGTCCGCGGCGACATGCAAAACTTCCAGGAACTCCGGTTCGCGGATCTCGCCCAGCGTCTCCTGCGCGATGTCACCCGACTGGTCCGCCCCACCCGCGACGCGCGTCAGGTGCTGCTCGCCACGCCGCCCAACGACCCGAATCACCTCGGGCTCGCGATCCTCGAGCTGCTGCTTTTCACCGACGGGGTGAATTGTCTTTCCCTGGGTGCAGGGGTGCCGGCCCAGGAAATCGCCGGTGCCGCGTCGGCGTACAACGTCGCCATGGTCGTCCTGCTGTTCGATCGCGGCATCTCGGGCAAGATCGCCGGACAGGAGATCCGGTCGCTGCGTCACGAGCTGCCGGCCGGGATGCCGCTCGTCGTCAGCGGTCGAGCGGTCAACCTGCTCGCCAAGCCAATCGCCGACGTGCGGACGGCTGCGGACTTCAGCTCTATCATCGCCAACATGCGCGAACTTGCGGTGCTGCCGACGGTACCGGTGGCGCTGGTGTTGCCGGAAGAAAGCCTGCAGGCGTAAGCTCGGGCGGGTGATCCGTCGCCCGCCCTCCTCGTTTTTGGCTGCCTCATCGGCGGCCCCCTCGCCGGGCCCCTCGCCGCCCTCATTTGCCGCAACCGGCGGTCCGGTGCGCGATGCGCCGGGTCCCGATGCTCCCGATCGCTATGCAAGCCCATTGTGGCAGGCGCTGAAGCTCGGCATCGTCGTGCTGCTAGCCTACGCCGTCTGGCGCGGGTACCAGAACCCGGATCTCATCCTCGACCTCGCCGCCCTGCGCCTTTGCTAGGGGGTGCGTCGTGGCGTCCGACCACATCCGGACACGACGCCGCGGGGAAAGGGTCACGGTTCGTTCAGGAAGTCCTCGAGCTTGCGCCGCTGCCGCTTGGTGGGCCGGCCGCTGAACAGCGGCTCGTTGGCTGCCGCGGCTTTGCGTCGCAGGGCCTCTTGGGCGCGTAAAGCGGCACTTTCGGGCATTTCCGCGTACAAGCCAGCCGCGTCCGTAGCGGAGCCGCGGCGCTCGGCGAGCCCCGTCACCCGCACATCCCAGGCGATTCCCGATTTGCGCACGACGATGGCGTCGCCGTGGCGAACGGCATGGGCCGGCTTCACCCGAGCGCCGTTGAGCCGGACCTGGCCGTTGTCGATCGCTTCGGCCGCGAGACCCCGGCTCTTGTAGAAGCGCGCTGCCCACAGCCACTTGTCGAGGCGCAGGCGTTCGCCAGCTTCCTGTGGGTCGCCGGAGCGTGGCCGGTGACCGTTAGTCACGGTCAGGTACGCTGTAGGCACGCATCCAGGCGGCGGTCGCCTGGGCATCGGCGTGACCTTCCCCCGCCAACGCGGTAGCCACGCGCTGCTGATCGTCCACCGAGCGATTCTGGGAAAGCTTGAACTTGGCATCGAGTCGCTTGATGCGCAGCCGGAATCCGACGATGCCTCCGACCATGGCGTCCAGCTTGGCCGGGCTCAAGGCCAGTTGCCATGGCGCTTCGCGCATGGCCTCGAAACGGGTCACCAGCGCGTCGAGCACGGCGCGCGACTCGGCTGGATCGGTCGCGAGGGTGATCCTGCCGTGGGCATGGACCACGGCGTAGTTCCAGGTCGGCACGGCGTCCGCGGGTTCGGCATACCACGACGGCGATACGTACGCGTGCGGTCCATGGAAGATCGCCATCGACTCGGCGGCCTCGACCCAGCGCGCGTGCAGATTGGTGCGGGCGAAATGCCCGAACAGCGTGCCATGAGGCTCGCAGTCGGCGACATGGAGGAGGGGCAGGTGGGTGACGACGGGCTCGGCGTCGTGCGGTGTGACAAGCGTCGCAAACGAATGCTCGTGCATGAGCCGCACGACCGCCGCACGCTCGGACGGCTCGAAATGGCGCGGTGTGTAGATCGACATGGGTCCTCAGTGACGGGCCGCCACGGGCCTTGCCGGGTCGGCTTCGCCTGCCCTGAAGAGCGCACGAGCGGACTCTGGGGCGAAGGCGTAGGCGCAATTGCAAAACTCGCAGGTGACCGACACTTCGCCGTGCTCGGCCAGGATCTCGTCGATCTCGCGCGCGCCAACCAGGCGGAGGGCATTTTCCACCCGTTCCTGGGTGCAACTACAGCGGAAATGAGTGGCATACGCGCGGAATAGCCGGATATCCTCGCCGGCGAAGTGGCGGGTCAGCAACTGAGCCGGGTCGGCGGCGTCAAGGAGATGGGCGGGGGCGACGTGGTCGACTTGCGCGGCGACCTCGGCCCACAGCGCGTCGTCCTCGGCGGTGCCACCGGGCAGGCGCTGCAGTAGCAGCCCGCGTACTCGGGTCGCATCCGCCGCAATGGCGATGCGACTGGGAATCTGCTCGGAGGTCGCGAAATAGTGCTCCATCAGCGCGGCGATGCCCGTGGCTTCCAGGGTCACGATGCCCTGATAGATCTGCCCCCCATCCTTGGGGTCGAGGATGATGGCCAGCCGGCCGTTCCCGGCGCCGCCCACCAGGGTTGCGAGGTCGGCGTCGACCGGCAACGCGGCGGCGGCATCCGTCCACTGCGCCGTGGCCCGAAGGTTGAGCTCGGCATCGCATTCCACGACCAGCAAGCGCACCGGCCCCTCAGCCTGGAGCTGCACGATCAGGCTGCCTTGGAACTTGAGGGATGACGCGACGAGGGCGGCCGCGGCCAGTAACTCCGTCAGGACCCGGGCAAGTGCTGGCGGGTAGGCATGGCAGGCGAGGATGTCCGCGCGGGTTGCGTCGAGCGATACCAGGGCGCCGCGCACGGCGCGGGGCTCGAACACGAAACGCGCGAGGGCGTCGCGGAAGGGCTGCTCCATCGTCGATCAGGCTTTGAGCCGTAGTGTGTAGATCGTCATCGGCAGCGCCGAGTTCTTGTCGAACGTCGCGCCCGCTTCGATGCCGATCTTGGCAATGGCCGCCGCCGACTTGAGGCGATCATACTGGGCGAACATCGCGCCGAGTGCGAATTCTCTCCCCGAGCCGATGGCCCAGTAGCGTGTGTATTCGAACACCTCGCGCATCGAATACACCCCGAAGATCCCCCGCGCATTGGCGATCAGGGCGGTCACCTGGGTCGATTCGTAGGGATCGTCCTCCTCCTCCTTGGGATTGAGGAAGTGCTTTTCCTTGAGGATGGGGTGCAGCTTGCTGAAGGTGTCGAAGATCCGCGCCTTGGTGGAAAAGTCGACGTCCGGCTGCTTGGCGAGAACACTTTCGAAAACGAGTTGGTGGGCGGCGCTGCCGCACAGGCCGACGTAGGTGCCGCGATGCTGGACGATTTTGTCGAAACTCTGGTCGAACTCGGCCGCGAGCCGCGTATCGCCGAATGTCGTCAGGGAGTCGCCGGCAATAGCGATTTCGTCGTTCTTGCGAACGGCTACAAGGGTGGTCATGGGGGTTCCGGAAATGAGGCCGTGCACGCGCTGCGCCTCACGGCGACCAGCGGCGGGAAGAGCGGGATTATACCGGCCCGACCGGGGGCGACCCCGCGGCGGGCGGGGCCGGGAGCATGGTCACCGGCGGCAGGCGGCGCGCATCCCAGCGCGCCAGCGCCCACTGCCAGAAGGCTCCGACATTGCGGGGCGGCTCGGGAGGCTCGGGCTGGTCGAGAAAGCGCCACGCGGCCAGCAGGGTCGGGACCGGGTCGTCGGCCAGCGGCGGGGCCCCGGTCTGCTTGGAAAGCTTCTCGCCTGATCCATTGAGGGCGATCGGCAGGTGCAGGTAACGCGGCGTGGGCAGCCCGAGTCGGCGTTGCAGGTGAATCTGGCGAGCTGTGGACGCCAGGAGGTCGGCGCCGCGTACCACGTCGGTGACCCCCTGCGCCGCATCGTCCACCACGACCGCCAGCTGGTACGCAAAGAGCCCGTCGGCGCGGCGCACCACGAAGTCGCCGACTTCGGCGCGCAGGTCCTGGCGTTGCGGCCCGAGCAGGCGATCCACAAACTCCGTGGCGACGCTCTGCTGGACATTCAGCCGCCAGGCGAACGGCGGGTCGGGGGCTGGGGACGGTGCCATGGTTGCAGCGAGGCGGCAGGTTCCCGGGCGACAGGTTCCTGGGTACAGCGGCTCGCCGCTGATGCCGGCGCGGGCCTCACGCAGCGCGCGCCGGGTGCACCGGCACGGGAACACGTCTCCCTGGCCGATCAGCTGCTCCAGGGCCTCTCGGTAGTGCGCCAGGCGGGCAGACTGGCGAACGACGGGGCCATCCCAGCCGAAACCGTAGCGCACCAAGGTCGCGAGGATGTGGGCCTCGGCGCCGGAACGTGCGCGCGGCGCGTCGACATCCTCGATACGGACCAGCCATTGCCCACCCGCGGCGCGTGCGTCGCAATAGCTTCCAACCGCGACGACCAGCGAGCCGAAGTGCAGGGGACCGGTGGGAGACGGGGCGAAGCGGCCGCGATAGGGACCGTCAGGAGCCGCGCTCATTTGGGGTGACCTCCCCAGGCTTGCCCACTGGGTGGGCTGCGCACATCTCTCCGAGGAGGGGGCGAGCGCCTGGGGGCGGCCCGGCGGCGCTCGGGGTTGCCTCCCCCAGGCTTGCCCACTGCGTGGGCTGCGCCAACC
>JBDSND010000138.1:0-31982 GCA_039915505.1 Casimicrobiaceae bacterium | reverse complement strand
TCATATCGCCTGAGGGCAGGGTAGGCAATGGAATACGCTACCGGCGGCAAGCGCCCGCGTGTCGCCGTCACGGAGGTCGGCACGCGCGACGGCTTCCAGGCCGAAGCACGCTTCATCGACACCGCGGTCAAGGCCGCGATCATCGACGCCCTGATCGCGTCGGGTGTGCGCCATCTCGAAGCCACGTCGTTCGTCAGCCCGCGCGCCGTGCCGCAGCTCGCTGACGCCCACGACGTCCTCTCCCAAGTGCGAAGGCGCGCCGAGGCCCATCTCGCGGCGCTCGTGCCCAACGCCCGCGGCGCCGAGCGGGCACTCGGCGCAGGCGTGGACGAGATGGTGTGTTTCGTCTCGGCGAGCGAGACGCACAATCAGGCGAATCTCAATGCCCATATCGCCGGTTCGCTCACCAACGTAGCCGAGATCGCCACGATCGCCCGTGGTGCAGTGGCGCTGCGTGGCGCGGTGGCTTGCGCCTTCGGCTGCCCGTTCGAAGGCGAGGTGCCGGTCGATGCTGCCCTGCGGATCGTGGAGGCGTACGCGGGCCTTGGCATGGACCGCGTGTCGTTGGGGGACACCACCGGCATGGCTACGCCGCCGACGGTGGCGCGGCTCGTCGAGGCGATCCGTAGTCGATTCCCGGAGCTGCGGATCGCGCTGCACTTCCACAACACCCGCGGTGTCGGCCTGGCCAACGTCATGGTCGGACTCGATCTCGGCGTGCGCGAGTACGAGTCTTCGATCGCCGGGCTGGGCGGATGCCCGTTCGCACCCGGCGCCACGGGCAATATCTGTACGGAGGACCTGGTGTACCTGCTCGAGGAATCCGGGTTCGACACCGGTATCGACCTCGAGGCGCTCATCGCGGTGGCCCAACGCGTCGAGGCGATCATCGGGCGGCCGCTTCCGGGCCAGGTGATGAAAGCGGGACCGCGATTGCGCCGCTATGCGCACGACGGGGCGCGGCGCGCCGTCGGATGACCGACGATCCCCCGCGTTACGGTGCTCGGGGTGGCGCTTTAGCGCGGTCCATCGAGCCACGCCGGTACCCGCGGGTGGATCAGTGGCTCGCGGTGGCTTTAGCGACGACCCTCGAGCCACGCCCGCATCCGCGGGTGACTCAACACCTCGCGGTTGACCACGAACTCTGGCACGCGGCCGGACAGCGCGTCGACGATGCTTGCGAGTCCGGTGCTGGCCATGTTGTGAAAGCACTCGTCGGTCCAGCACAGCGCGTGCGGGGTGACGATCACGTTCTCCATGGTGAGCAGCGGATTGGCCGGGTCGACGGGTTCCTGCTCGAATACGTCGACGGCGGCGCCGGCGATCCGCCCGTCCTGCAACGCCGCGATCAGCGCCGGCTCGTCGACCACGGGACCGCGCGCGACGTTGATGAAGTAGCCGGTGGGCTTCATCAGCGCGAACTCGGGCGCGCCAACGAGGTGCCGGGTCTCGTCGTTGAGCAGCGGGCAGGTCACGACGAAGTCGGACTCGCGCATCAGGGTCGGCAGGTCGACCTTGCCTGCGCCGATGTAGCCGAGCTCGACCGCGTTGACGTACGGATCGGCGGCGAGCAGTCGCAGGTCGAACACCCGCGCCATGCGCAAGAGCTCCTTGCCGATGCGACCCGCGCCGACCACGCCGAGGGTCCGGCCGGTGAGGCCCATTCCCATCATGTCCATGCGCTCGTCCCACCGACCGGTACGGGTGATGCGGTCCTTCTGCATCAGCCGCCCCGCCAGGGCAAGGATGAAGGTGAGCGCGATGGTCGCCACCGGACGCGGCATGGGCATGGGCGTGTTGGTGACGATGATCCCGGCTCTGGTCATGGCCGGCACGTCGACCGAGTCGTAGCCGACTCCGTGCCGCGCCACCACCCGCAGGCGACAGTCGTCGCGCGCGACCGCCGCGGCCGGCGTCCGCGCCATGTTGACGTAAACCGCGTCGTAGCGCGCGGCATGGTCGGCGTCGAGTGCGGCGACCCGCGTGGGCAGGTACTCCCATTCGACATCGGGCGCGCGCTCCAGCACCTCGAGCGCTGCCTTGCCGAAGGCGGGCTCGCCGCGGGAGTCGAGGATGTCGCGGGTAATGCCGACCCGGTAGTGTGCTGTCATGGTGGGTTCCCTTGAGTCCGGCGGATGCCGTCGAGGCCGCGCCGCAGGGCGTCGCCCAGCATCGCCTGGTCGAGGCCATAGGCGAGGAGCCGGAAGCCGTGCGCCTGGTACTCGCGCGCCCAGTCGTCGTCGGTGGCGAGGAAGGCCGCGGTCTTGCCGTGCCGGTCGCACGCCGCCACGATGCTCTGTACGGCCCCGAGGTATTGCGGATGCTGGAAGGCCCCGGGAATGCCGAGGAAATTGGTGAGATCGAAATGGCCGAGCCAGAGCACGTCTACGCCCGGAACCGCCGCGATCGCATCGACATTGGCAAGGCCTTCGGCGGTCTCGATCTGCGCCATCACCAGCGTTCGCGCGTGGATCGCGGCGATCTTGGCGGCGACGTCGCCACCGGTGTAGTCGTCGTGGGCGAACCCGAACGCTGCACCGCGCCGACCGGCCGGCGGATAGCGGGTGCAGGCGACAATGGCGGCGGCGTCATCCGCCGTGCCGACCATGGGCACCATGACCCCGAGTGCGCCGAGATCGAGCGCCCGGGCGATGAAGTGATACTCGCCGCGCGGTACGCGCACCATCGGCACCACGGTCAGCCCGCGACACAGCGCGACCTGGGTTTTGAGGGTCTCGAACGAGAGTCCCGAGTGCTCCATGTCGTAGAGCACGAACTCCGCTCCGGCATTCGCGCAGATCTGCGGCAGGCCCGGCGAGAAGAGCTCGAACACCATCGCGCCGCAGGCGCGCCCGCCCGACGCAAGGATCGACTTGATGGGGTTGTCGCGCATTAGCGGGGACCGTCCGGGCTGGAGGGGGATTAAGGGAACGTGCGGGAAAGTCAGGCGGCGCGGCGCGCGGTTGAGGGCGATGGGAGTTACCAGCGCGAATAACTCTAGCGTGCGCGGAGGCGGGTGGCAACCTCATGGCAACCGGCAACCTGCGCAACAGCCCGCGGAACAGCAAGCGCAACGACCCACGCAGCAACCGCGCGGCAACCCGCGTGGCGTCCCTGGCCCCGGTCGCATCGTGCGGCTCAGCCGACGCGGTAGGGATCGAGCTCCATCGTCTCCGGCTCGTCGCCGCGCATCACCACCTTGCCGCCGCGACGGCTGGTGCCATCCTCGGAAAACTCGAACACGAAGGTGCGCTGCAACACGGCAGTGCCCCGCGCGTTGCGGACGATGCGCGTGCGCACCCGGCGCACAGTGTCGTCCAGGAACTGCAAACGTTGCGTGCGACAGGCGTCCTTGGCCTCGCGAATGGCGGCTTCACGCGCCCGAAGGCCGTCGAAGAACGCCCATGCGACCAGCGCCGCGACCAGGAGGAGCGCAATCTCGGTCATGCGCGGGCATTGCAGCCAGCGCGCCACCGCGGTCGAGCGCGCCTTGACATCAGGTGCGAGCCCTCGAGAAAACTGCCGTCGATGGCCGCGGGCGGCAACTCAAGCGAGATCGAGGGCGCACCCGGAGGCGGCCGACGAACGCACCGCGTCCAGGACCTCCTGGCAGCGCAGGCCATCGGTGAAATTCGGCGAGGGCGACTCGCCTTGTGCGATACCCGCATTGAACGCCTGTACCAGCAGGCGAAACGCCATCAACCGGTGGTCGCGGCTGTCCTTGAACGGCGTGTACTGCACGGGCGTTTCGAGCGTACGCAACGGGGCACCGTCCTGGCTGCCGATCACCACGCCATCCTCCAGGGGGTTGGGGCCGGGCTGCTCGGCGATCAGCGTGCCACGATCGCCCATCACCACGATCCGGGCGCCGCGCGCCGGGGTCACCGCGAAGGAGGCGATCATCGTGGCCAGGCCGCCCGACTTGAAGCGCGCGGTGAATTGGAACGTGTCGTCGGTTTCGGCCGTGGCGGCACGCTGGGTCGCCTCGTCGACGAGATCGGGTCGCAGGATGTCGAGCGATCCCGAGACCGTGGCGATATCGCCGAACCAGTGGCGCAGGGCGTCGATGTAGTGCGAGCCCAGCGCTCCGAGCAGGCCGCCCCCCTCGGCGCGGTAGGCATTCCAGGTCAGCGGTCGCGGCGTCGGCGTGATATAGCGGTCGAGAAAGAGCTCGATGGTGCACAGCTCAAAATTGCCGACGTAGCCCTCGGACAGGAGCTGCTTGATGAAGGCCCGCTGCGGGGTGTGACGGAACTCGTGACCGACCATGGCGGTGCGGCCGCTCTTCGCCGCCGCGTCGCGCATCCGCGCGGCTTCCGCGGCATCGAGGGCGAAAGGCTTCTCGCACAGCACGTGCTTACCCGCCTCGAGCGCGGCCAGCACCAGCGCGCAGTGCGCTTTGGGCGGTGTGGTGATCGCGACCGCGTCGAGGTCGGCACGGGCGATGAGCTCCATCGCGTCGGTGTGCACATCGGGGACGCCCGCGGCCGCGGCGACCTTCTCGGCCTTGTCGCGATGGCGGCTGCAAAGGGCGGCGACGTCCCAGCCTTCCGACTGCAGCGCGGGGAGGTAGACCTGGGCACCGAAGCCAATGCCGATCACGCCGATGCGCGGCTTGGCGCCCGCAGGGTTGGTTTGCACGTGCATCTCCGTTTGTGGTTTGGTCGCCGCCGGGGCGTCATCGAGCGGATTATGGCCTGTTGGCGGCCTGTATGCCATCGCGGTTGCACGGTCTTCGACCCCATTCGCGTACGTTCAGGCGGCGCACGCCGGGACGGGAGCAGCACCCGCGATTGGAACAAGCTCCGTAGGAGAAGGCCGACAACGTAACGGCAACGTGCCCTACCGCACGGGAGATGCAGTGCGCGCACCATCCACGGTGCATCGGAACTTCGGTACCGATAGCTCCGCGCGCGCTTTTCCGGGCGCGGTCCTGAACAAATCAAAGGAATCACGATGAGCAAAGCCAAGGCGCCGGCGAAGACCGGCAAGAGCGCCCCCGATAAGCGCGTCCCTGACAAGCGTGCCGCCCCCTCCGGGGCCAGGAATGAGATCGGCCATGGCGGTGAGCCGCATCAGGTCGCCGGTGGCGCCCATGGGCTACTGACCACCAACCAGGGCGTGACGATCGCCGACAACCAGAATTCTCTGAAGAGTCACCCGCGCGGCCCGGCGCTGCTCGAAGACTTCATCCTTCGCGAAAAGATCTTCCATTTCGATCACGAGCGCATTCCCGAACGGATCGTCCATGCACGAGCGACGGGTGTGCACGGCTATTTCGAGCTGACCGAATCGCTCTCCAAGTACACCACGGCCAAGATCCTTACCGAGGTCGGCGAGCGCACGCCCCTGTTCACGCGAATCTCGACGGTGGCCGGCGGTGCGGGGTCCATCGACACGCCGCGTGACGTGCGCGGCTTCGCGGTCAAGTTCTACACCAAGGAAGGCAATTGGGACCTGGTGGGCAACAACATCCCGGTGTTCTTCATCCAGGACGCCATCAAGTTTCCGGATCTCATCCATGCCGTGAAAATGGAGCCCGATCGGGGCTTCCCGCAGAGCGCGACCGCGCACGACACGTTCTGGGACTACATCTCGCTCACGCCGGAATCGATGCACATGGTGATGTGGATCATGTCGGATCGAACGTTACCGCGCTCGTTGCGGATGATCGAGGGATTCGGCATCCACAGCTTCCGGTTGCTCGACGCGTCGGGCAATTCGACTTTCGTCAAGTTCCACTGGCGGCCCAAGCTCGGCCTGCAGTCGACGGTGTGGGACGAGACGGTCAAGATCGCCGGTGCCGACCAGGACTTCCATCGACGCGACATGTTCGACGCCATCCAGGCTGGTGACTTCCCCGAATGGGAGCTCGCTGTGCAGCTCTTCACCCAGGAAGAAGCCGACGCATTCCCGTTCGATCATCTCGACTCCACCAAGATCATTCCCGAGGAGATGGTGCCGCTCAAGGTGATCGGCCGCATGGTGCTCGATCGGTGGCCCGACAATTTCTTCGCGGAGACCGAGCAGGTCGCCTATTGCCCCGCCAATGTCGTGCCGGGCATCGACTTCTCCAACGATCCTCTTTTGCAGGGACGGCTCTTCTCGTACCTCGACACGCAGCTGTCACGCCTCGGTTCGACAAACTTCCATCAGATACCGGTCAATGCTCCGAAGTGCCCGTTCGCCAACCACCAGCGCGACGGCCGGATGCAGATGATGCAGCCCAAGGGTCGCGTCGCCTACGAGCCCAACTCACTCTCGGACGATTCGCCGCGCGAGGCGCCGGCCCAGGGATTCCGCAGTGCCGGCGTCGAGGAGCGCGGCGAGAAGGGGCGCATCCGCGCCGAGAGCTTCGCCGATCACTACAGCCAGGCGCGGCAGTTCTACCGCAGCCAGACAGCGCACGAGCAGGCCCACATGGCGTCGGCGCTCGTGTTCGAGCTCTCCAAGGTCGAGCATCCGCACGTGCGCGAGACGATGGTCGGGCACCTGCTGGTGATCGATCAGGACTTCGGCAAGCGCGTTGCAACCGGCCTTGGAATGGCGAAGCTTCCCGCAGCCGCGAAGCCGGCGGCGCCGGTGCAGGACTTCGAGCCTTCGCCGGCTGTGCAGATCATCGGCAAGATGAAGGACACGCTTGAAGGGCGCGCGATCGGCATCCTGGTCGCCGACGGCTCGGACGGTGCCGCCGTGGCGAAGCTCCGCAAGGCTGCCGAGTCCGCTGGCGCGAAGGTGAAGATCATTGCTCCCAAAGTAGGCGGCGCAAAGCTTGCCGATGGCAGCATGCTGGCCGCGGATGGCCAGCTCGCAGGCACGCCCTCGGTGCTGTTCGATGCCGTGGCGCTGGTGCTTTCGGGCGAAGGCGCCAAGGCCCTGACGATGGAGGCCGCTGCAATCGACTTCGTCCGCGATGCGTTCGGTCATTTGAAGGCGATTGCTGCCGACAAGGGCGCGCAGACGTTGCTGGACAAGGCTGGCGTAGAGCGCGATGCCGGGGTGGTCGACGCCTCGGACCAGGCAGGGTTTATCGCTGCCGCCAAGACACGACAGTGGGACCGGGAGGCGAAGGTGCGCACGCTCGCCTGAAGCGACTTGGCGGGGGCAACGACCGCCGCCGAGCCGGTACGCGTGCTAGACCGCGAGGCTGAACAGGAAAATGCCGATCATCGCAAACACGATGGCGACCTTCACGGCAGTGCCGAGCAGCAATCCGATCCATGTGGCTACCCCCACCGTGCCCGCCCGGCGAAGGTCACGTCGGGCTATCAGCTCGCCCGCGGCGGCGCCGACCAGGGGCATGAACAGGAGGCCCCATAGACCGGTGAACACGCCGGCTACCGTGCCGATTGCAGCTCCGATGATGGCGTACTTGCTTGCGCCAGCACGCTTGGCGCCGAGTACGCCGGCGACGAAATCGGCAATCCACGCGATCGCGGTGAGCACCCCGACCAGCACCACGACCCAGATGGGGATGCGCGTAAAGGCGTCGATCCAGGCAGCGAGCGCGATACCCGCGAACACCAGCAGCACACCGGGCAGGGCCGGGAGGATGGTGCCGGCGACACCCACCACGATCAGCAACGCAACGGCGACCCACAACAGTGTCGTGACCACGCAGATATCCCGCTAGTGTCCCGAATCGGAAGTTCGTTGAACACGCTTACGATGGCTGCGATCTTCCGATCCGGGACACTAACAGCGCGCGCGTCGCCGCGTGGTGTGCGGCACGCGTTCAGTCGTCGTGCTTGTTGTGCTTGTCACGCCCCGCGTGCTTGTCGCCATGCTTGTCGTGCTTGCCCTTGTAGTCGTGCTTGTCCTGCTTTTCCTGCTTGTCCTTCTTCTCCTTCTTCTCCTTCTTGCCGTGGTCCTGCTCGTACCGGGTCACGTAGACGTCCTTGTACCAGCGATCATCCACGAAGTACACCGGACGGTCGCAGGCATTGTATCGGCGGCAATGCTTGCTCCAATGCTTGGCATGGCCGGGTGGCACCCGCACGTAGACGGGTTCGCGCACGACCTGCGGTGCAGGAACGACCACGACCGGCTCGACGTACACGAGTTGCGGTGGCGGCATGCCCACCATGTCGAGCGACCCGTAGAATCGCGGGTCACCCATGCGGATGGTCACCGTGACGTCGGCGGCGGCTGCGACCGAGGCATGCAGCATCGCGGCGAGCGCGATCGCGGCGAGCATGCCGGCGGCGAAGGTCTTGGTCGTCATTTTGCGTCTCCGGGCGTGGGAATCGTGGGCGAGGATGACTGGACAGCGCCGGTGTCAGCCATCAGCGAGAATCGCCTTCGGACGTAGGGCGAACGGTGGTACGGGCCGACGCGTGCGGATACGGGGTGGCGTACCGGGCCGGGTCTTCGGCGCGCGAAGGGGCCGATCGTCAACGCGGGCCAGGTGAACTCATCGAGGCGCCACGGTAGCGGATCGAACGCGCGCGCGGGCGCTATCATCGGATTACCCACCGGTCCGCCGATGACGTCGAGCGCACGGCGATCCACACAATTGCAGCGAGAATGTCATGCATATCGACTGGAATCATTTCACACCGGCCAGCGCCGTGGCGGGTGGTCTGCTGATCGGACTCGCCGCCGCGGCGTTGGTGCTGCTGATCGGGCGGGTTGCCGGCATCAGCGGCATCGTCGGCGGCATGATGCCACGGCGCGGGAGTGGGAGTGGAAATGATGTGGTGTGGCGGATCGCCTTCATCGCCGGCATGCTCGTCGCGCCTTCCATCTATGTCCTCGTGACCGCGTTGCCGGCGATCAGCATCACGGCTTCCTACCCGCTGCTGATCGTGGCGGGGCTCCTGGTCGGCGTTGGCACCCGCTACGGCGGGGGATGCACCAGCGGCCATGGCGTGTGCGGCCTTTCCCGTGGCTCGGTGCGCTCCCTGGCGTCCACGGCGACGTTCATGGCGGCAGGGTTCGCAACCGTGTTCGTCGTGAGGCACGTGATCGGGGCCTCGTCATGATCCCGGCCGTCGTGTCGGGCGTGCTCGGCGTCGTCTTCGGCATCGGCCTGCTCGTGTCCGGCATGGCCAATCCGGCCAAGGTGCTCGGCTTTCTCGATCTCGCCGGCGCGTGGGATCCTTCGCTTGCGTTCGTGATGGTCGGTGCCATCGTCCTGGGGGCGATCGGGTTCGGCCTTGCCAGGAAACGCTCGGCCTCGCTGCTCGGCCTGCCCATGCTGATCCCCACCAGCAGGGTCGTCGACCGGCGCCTGCTCGGCGGCGGCGCGCTGTTCGGCGTGGGGTGGGGTCTTGCGGGTTTCTGCCCCGGACCTGCGTTGGTGGCGCTCGGAACAGGCGAGGCCAAGGCCGTGGTATTCGTGCTCGCCATGCTCGCCGGAATGGCCATTTTCGAGCTTTTGGAGCGACCGGCCGCCGCACCGCCGCAGCCACGGTCGACGTAGCGAACGACTCGGCCGGCACGCGATCGAACCCATAGCTTCCTTGGTCGCCACGCCGGATTTTTCGCTGCGCTGCGGCGTGCCTCCCTCCCAACCCCGGGCTATCCTGCTCGATTAACCTGCGTCGCGTCGCAAGGCCGCCATCCGGGCCTCGATGCATGCGCCCCCACGGAGGACGAAAGTCGATGCGTGCACCCAGAAAAATCGTGATCCTCGGCGCGTCGTATGGCTCGCTGCTCGGCATGAAGCTGCTGCTGGCGGGCCATACGGTCAAGCTGATCTGCCTGCCCGCCGAGGCCGAACTCATCAATGCCGAGGGATTCCGCGTCCGCACGCCGGTGCGTGGCCAGAAGGACCTGGTGGAGGTCGATTCCCGCAAGCTGTCCGGGAAGCTGTCGGCGGGAGGGCCGGAATCGGTCGATCCGGCCGACAATGATCTCGTTGTGCTGGCCATGCAGGAACCGCAATACCGCGCCGACGCCATCCGCGCCGTGTTGCAGAAGGTCGCCAAGGCGCGCGTGCCGTGCATGTCGATCATGAACATGCCCCCGCTGCCGTATCTAGCGCGGATCCCTGGCTTCGACAGCAAGGCGGCCAGGCATTGCTACGCGGATGCCACGGTCTGGGATGTCTTCGATCCGGACACCATGACCCTGTGCAGCCCCGATCCCCAGGCGTTCCGTCCCCCTGATGAAAAGGTCAACGTCCTGCAGGTCAGCCTGCCCACCAACTTCAAGGCGGCACGATTCGTCTCGGACGAACATACGGCGCTGCTGCGCGACCTTGCCGAAGACGTCGAGGCAGCGCGCTTCAGTACGCCCGACGGCCCGGTGGCGCTGCCGGTGAAGCTCAAGGTGCACGATTCGGTCTTCGTCCCCCTGGCCAAATGGAGCATGCTCCTGACCGGCAACTACCGCTGCATCCAGGAAGACGGCATGCGCGCCATTCGCGACGCAGTGCACACCGATGGCGCGGCGTCGCGAGCGGTCTACGAGTGGGTCGGCCGGGTCTGCAAGGCGCACGGCGCCACCGATGCCGATCTCGTGCCCTTCGAGAAGTACGCCGCCGCGGCCGAGGGCCTCGCGAAGCCATCCTCTGCGGCGCGGGCTCTTGCCGCCGGCGCTCCGTTCATCGAGCGCGTCGACCGGCTGGTACAGGCCGCGGCCGCGCAGAAGGACATGCGCTCCGATGCGGTGGATGCCATCGTGCGCGTGGTCGACAGCTGGGTGGAGCGCAATCGGCGCAAGGCGGCAGCCTGAAGCCACAGCGCTGGCGGCGACGTTCCTGTCGTCGGTGGGTGGTCTATCCCGTTGGGTGGTTACCACCGCAAGGGTGGCACCGTAGGGTGGCTATCACCGTAGGGTGGTGATCGCGGTTCGTTGATCGATCACCGGCCCGGCCGGCGCGGTTGCGGGTGGGACGGTCAGTCCGCGACGCGGAACATGTCGCGTTTTTCCATGGTCCGAGCGCCTGAGCAATGGGGCGGCGGCGCATCGCGCGCGCGGGCCCGCGCGCGTCCTAGCCGCCACCGCGCATCGTCGAGGAGTCGTCGTGTACTTCCTAGCGCTCGCCACCGACTACGACGGCACGATCGCCCATCACGGCGTGGTGCCGCCGGCCACCGTCGAGGCGATGCAGCGCTTGAAGGACACTGGCCGACGCCTCATCCTGGTGACCGGGCGCGAAATGCCCGATCTGCGCAAGGTCTTTCCCCAGGTCGAGCTGTTCGATCGGATCGTCGCCGAGAACGGCGCCCTCATCGTCGATCCCGCGACCGGGGACGAGCGGGTGATTGCGCCGGGACCGCCTCCCGAGTTCGTCGCCATGCTCGAAGCGCGCGGGGTGGGTCCCATCTCGGTCGGTCGCGCCATCGTCGCGACGTGGGAGCCTCACCAGAACACCGTGCTCGAGGTGATCCGCGAGTTGGGGCTCGAGCTCCAGATCATTTTCAACAAGGGCGCGGTCATGGTGCTGCCCGCTGGCATCAACAAGGCGGTCGGCCTGGCGGCAGCCTTGGTCGAGCTCGATCTCACGCCGCACAACGTGGTGGCCGTGGGTGACGCCGAGAACGATCACGCGTTCCTGCGGGCGTGCGGTTGCGCCGCCGCGGTGGCCAATGCGCTGCGCTCGGTCAAGGACGAGGCCGACGTGCGGCTCGGTGCGGACCACGGTGCCGGGGTGGTCGAACTCATCGAGCGCATCTACTGCGAGGACGGTGCCCTCGTGGCGCCGCAGCGCTACGGGCTCCTGGTCGGTCATGATCGCGACGGCACGGCGGTGTACCTCGAACCGCATGGCGGCGGGGTGCTGATTGCCGGCCAATCGGACGTCGGCAAATCGAACCTTGCCACGGCACTTACTGAGCGCATGGTGGAGCTGGCCCTGGAGTTCTGCATCCTCGACCTCGGGGGCGACTACGACAGCCTGCGCAACGCCGTGTCGATCGGCGACGCCACGCATGGGCCGAGCGCCGGGGAAGTGATGGAGCTCGTGGGCAAGCGCATGGGCAACGTCGTGATCGACACCCGGGCGCTCGCCATGGACGAGCGTCCGGACTTTTTTGCTCGGCTGCTGACGCGAATCGCCTCCCTGCGCGCAACCACGGGGCGCCCGCATTGGCTGATCATCGACGAAGCGCATCATCTCCTGGCGGCGTCGCGCGACGATGTCGCCGAGCTGTTGCCGGCGAGCATGGATGGAACCGTCCTCATCACCGCGCAGCCGCAGAGCGTGACCGCGAATGCCCTGGAGTCCGTGCGCTTTGTGATTGCCCTTGGCGACGCTGCGCAGGGCGTGCTGGACGCAGTCTGCGCGGCGGCTGGTGCTTCTGCCGTACAGGGCGTGCCGCCACCGGGCGACGACGAGGTTATCTTTCTCGATCGGATGTCGGGTCAGCCGCCGCGACCGATCAAGCCGATCCGTCCGGAGCGGCAGCATAAGCGCGGTACGCGCAAGTAGGCCGAGGGCGAGTTCGGCGAGAAGCGTAGCTTCTATTCCCCGCGGTCCCGAGCCAGAGCTCAACCTGCGCGCCCACAACCTGATGATGTTCGTGCCGCGCGCCGAAGGGGTGGACGAGGCCACCTGGCAGCACCACCGCAGGGCTGGTGAGTATTGTTGAGTATTGCGCGTGGTTCCGCGACGTGATCCACGATTTCGGGCTGGCGGAAGATGTCGTCCGTATCGAGCCCGACCCGGCGCTTGATGCGTCGGCCAGCCGCAAGGGCATGGTCGACGTCGTGTCCGAGCGCTACATGGCGCCGGCGCGCGGAAGCTGAAACGCTCGCGACGCACCCGGATGGGTCGTGCTCGATAGCAGGGTTACCCACGTACAGGCGGGGTCGCGGCGCCGCGCCTCGTCAATCAGCGTGCGGATCGAAGTGCCCATCGTGGTGCATCCGTGGTGCGCGTTGTGGTAGCTAAGGTCCGGTGATCCGGTGTAACGACCCTGTCACATTGCGGTACCACACTGTCGGCTGTTCGTCACCAGAGGAAATCCCATGCGCAAGCATTGCACTCGCGGCCTCGTCGCCGGCCTCGCCCTGTCCCTATGCATCTCCGCCGCCGCCGCCGCCGACATCACCGGCGCCGGCGCCACTTTCCCCTTCCCGATCTATGCCAAGTGGGCCGAGGCCTACAAGCAGAAGACCGGCGTCGGCATGAACTACCAATCGATCGGCTCGGGCGCGGGGATCAAGCAGATCCAGGCCAAGACCGTCGACTTCGGCGCGTCGGACATGCCGCTCAAGTCCGACGAGCTTTCCAAGGCCGGACTGATGCAGTTCCCGGCGATCATCGGCGGCGTCGTCCCCGTCATCAATCTCGAGGGCATCGGCCCGGGACAGGTCAGGCTCACCGGCCCGGTGCTCGGGGACATCTACCTCGGCAAGATCAAGAAATGGAACGACAAGGCGATCACGGACCTCAATCCCGGCGTCAAGCTGCCCGACGAGAGCATTACCGTGGTGCGGCGCTCGGACGGGTCCGGGACCACGTTCCTGTGGACCGACTACCTGTCGAAGGTCAGCCCGGAATGGAAGGACAAGGTTGGCTCGAGCACGGCGGTTGCGTGGCCCGAAGGCGTGGGCGGCAAGGGCAACGAAGGCGTGGCGTCTTACGTCCAGCGCATCAAGGGCGCTGTCGGCTACGTGGAATACGCGTACGCGAAGCGCAACAAGATGGCCCACGTCCTGGTGCGCAACAAGGATGGCCAGTATCCCAATGCCGACGATTCGAGCTTCCAGGCGGCCGCGGCGAAAGCGGACTGGAATGCCGCACCCGGCTTCTACCAGATCCTCACCGACCAGCCCGGCAAGGACAGCTGGCCGATCACCGGGGCGAGCTTCATCCTGATGCATACCGCGCCGGAAAAGCCGCAGAACGCCACGGAGGTGTTGAAATTCTTCGACTGGTCGTTCAAAAACGGCGACAAGATGGCCCGCGAGCTGGACTACGTGCCGCTGCCCGACAGCCTGGTGGCGACCGTCGAGTCGGCGTGGAAGGCGCAGATCAAGGACAAGGGCGGCGCCGTCGTCTGGAAGTGAATCGAGCACCTTGCGGCCTCAGCTTGGGGCCGTCGATTTCACCCGCCTAGGGTCGGTCAAGCCGACACTCGGTCACGTCGAGGGTATGATCATGGCTACTCCGATGGCATCCGACTCGGCCCTCGCCGATTTTTGCGTGCGCGACGACCGCGATTCCCGTCCACCTCCGCCGAAGACCGCTGCCGGACAATGGCAGGACTGGCTGTTCGAGCGCGTCACCCAGGCGTTCGCGCTGCTGGTGCTTGCCATCCTGCTCGCCATCCTGCTCGCGCTTGGCTATTCCGCCATCCCGGCGCTCGATAAATTCGGGCTGGGCTTCTTCGTCACCAATGTCTGGAATCCGGTCAAGCTCGAATTCGGCGCCGCCGCGCCGATCTTCGGCACGGTGGTGACGAGTGTCATTGCCTTGCTGGTCGGGGTGCCGGTGAGCTTCGGCATTGCCGTGTTCCTCACCGAGATGTGCCCGGCGGTCCTCAGGCGCCCGCTTGGCACGGCGGTGGAACTCCTCGCCGCGATTCCTTCGATCATCTACGGCATGTGGGGCTTGTTCGTGTTCGCGCCGCTGTTCGGCGACTACGTCCAGCCGGCGCTGCACCGCCTATTCGGCGATGTGTGGATCATCGCGCCCTTGTTCCAGGGGGCGCCAAACGGCATCGGGGTGCTTTCGGCCGGGATCATCCTGTCGATCATGATCATTCCCTTCATCGCCTCGGTGATGCGCGACGTATTCGAAGTCGTGCCTGCCGTGCTCAAGGAGTCGGCCTATGGCCTCGGGGCGACCACGTGGGAGGTCGTGCGCAACATCGTCCTGCCGTACGCGCGGGTCGGCGTGATCGGCGGGATCATGCTGGGGCTCGGTCGCGCGCTGGGCGAAACCATGGCGGTGACCTTCGTGATCGGTAACGCCTACAAGATCAGCGCGTCGCTGTTCGCACCCGGCAACTCGATCGCCTCGGCGCTCGCCAACGAGTTCAACGAAGCTGCCGACCCCGTCCACAGCGCGGCGCTCATGGCCCTCGGACTGGTGCTGTTCCTGCTCACCTTCATCGTCCTTGCGGCGTCGCGCGTGCTGCTCGCACGCGGCACGCGCCGTGAAGGCCAGCGGACCTGACCGCGAAGGGGACCCAATCCATGTTCTCCCTCTACCAGCGACGCATCCTGATCAATCGCATCAATCTGGCGGTGTCGGTGCTCACCATGGCGTTCGGCATGGGGTTCCTGCTCTGGATCCTGTTCGTTCTGTTCTCGAGGGGGGTGACCGCGCTATCGCCGACGCTCTTCACTCAGACCACGCCTCCGCCCGGCTCGGCAGGCGGGCTCGCCAATGCGATCTACGGCAGTGTCATGATCGTCGGTTTCGCGACCCTGATCAGCACGCCGATCGGTGTGCTGGCGGGCATCTACCTCGCCGAGTACGGCAAGCAGCGCTGGGTGGCGAACCTGACGCGGTTCATCAACGACATCCTGCTGTCCGCGCCATCGATCGTGCTCGGGCTATTCGTGTACACGGTCTATGTGGCGCGGGTTCAGCACTTCTCGGGCTGGGCGGGTTCGCTCGCCCTTGCCCTCATCGCGATTCCGGTGGTCGTGCGCACCACCGAGAATATGCTCGTCCTCGTTCCTGGCAGCCTACGCGAGGCTGCGGTTGCGCTCGGGGCGCCGATGTGGCGGGTGATCCTCAAGGTGACCCTGCGCGCCGTGAAGGGCGGTGTGGTCACGGGGGTGCTGCTCGCCGTGGCGCGCATGTCCGGGGAGACCGCGCCGCTACTGTTCACGGCCCTCAACAACCAGTTCTTCAGTGCCGACATGAATGCGCCCATGGCGAACTTGCCGGTGGTCATCTTTCAGTTCGCGATGAGTCCTTTCGAGGAGTGGCAGCAGCTCGCCTGGGCGGCCGCGCTCCTTATCACCCTCGCCGTCCTGGCGATCAACATCATCGCCCGTACGTTGTTCCGACAGCGCATCCAATAGATCCCATGCTCCAGATCCAGGTCCCCGAAAGAAAACTCGGCAGCGATGCCGGCAGCCGCACGACCATCGCGGTGCGCTCGCTCAATTTCTACTATGGCAAGTTCCAGGCCCTGAAGGACATCAATGTCGACGTCGCCGAACGGCGGGTGACGGCGTTCATCGGACCGTCTGGCTGCGGCAAGTCGACCCTCCTGCGCACTTTTAACCGGATGTACTCGCTGTACCCTGGTCAGCGCGCCGAGGGCGAGATCGTGTTCAACGGGCGTAACATGCTCGATATCGGCACCGACCTCAACCTGCTTCGCGCCAAGATCGGCATGGTGTTCCAGAAGCCGACGCCGTTCCCGATGTCGATCTACGACAACATCGCTTTCGGCGTGAGACTCTACGAGAAGCTGTCGACCCGCGACATGGACGAGCGGGTCGAATGGGCGCTCACCAAGGCGGCCATGTGGAACGAGGCCAAGGACAAGCTGAAGCAGAGCGGCATGGCGCTATCCGGTGGACAGCAGCAGCGCCTATGCATCGCCCGGGCAGTCGCGGTGAAGCCCGAGGTGCTGCTCCTCGACGAACCGACCTCGGCGCTTGATCCGATCTCGACGGCGAAGATCGAGGAGCTCATTTCCGAGCTCAAAGCGGACTACACCATTGCCATCGTCACCCACAACATGCAGCAGGCCGCCCGCGTCTCCGACTGCACGGCATACATGTACCTCGGGGAGGTGCTGGAGTTCGGCCTGACCGACGAGCTCTTCCTCCGTCCCAGGCGCAAGGAGACCGAGGACTACATCACCGGCCGGTTCGGATAGGGCCGCCAGGAGACGATCATGTATGAGCACACCACCCGGCAGTTCGACATCGAGATGGAGGCCATCAGGAGCGGCGTGCTGGCGATGGGCGGGCTGGTCGAGACCCAGCTCGGCCGGGCGATCGATGCCCTGGTGAAGGACAACGATCGCGCCAATCTCGTCGACTTGGTCGGAGCCGACGAGCAGCGCATCAACGACCAGCAGATCCGCATGGACGAGCAGTGCAGCCAGATCATCGCCCGTCGCCAGCCCGCCGCGGTCGATCTGCGCACCATCCTCACCATCACCAAGGTGGTCAACGAATTGGAGCGCATCGGCGACGAAACCAAGAAGATCGCCTACAAGGCCTCCGAGGCCCGGAGCGGCGACCGTCTGGGCGACGTGCGGCTGTTCGAAGTCGTCCGTGCCGCGCAGGAGGCGCGGGAAATGGTGCAGGCCGTGCTTGACGCCTTCGCGCGCCTGGATGTCGACGCCGCCTGCACGGTGATCGCCCGCGACGAGGCGATCGATGCGGCGTTCTCGGCGATCCTGCGCCAGCTCATCAGCTACATGATGGAGGACCCCCGCACCATCGGCGCCGCGCTCGAGATCGTGTTCATCGCGAAATCCATCGAGCGGGTAGGCGACCACGCCAAGAACATTGCCGAAGCGGTCGTGCAGATGGTGCGCGGCAAGGACGTCCGGCATGCCACCGCGCAGCAGATCAGGGACGAGGTCGAGCAGCCATGATGCCCACGGTCCTCGTCGTCGAAGACGAGCCGGCGATACGGGAGCTCATTACCGTCCATCTCAAGGACGCCGGGTACGCCGTTCAGGGCGTCGGCGACGCCGAGGCGGCCATGCGCTACCTCGGGGCGGCCGTCCCCGACCTGGTCCTGCTCGACTGGATGCTGCCCGGCCAGTCCGGCCTCGCACTGGCGCGGTCGTTGCGGTCCCAGGCCCGTACCCGCGACTTGCCGATCATCATGGTGACGGCCAAGGCGTCGGAGGACGACAAGATCGCGGGCCTCGAGGGGCTGGTCGACGACTACGTTACCAAGCCCTTCTCGCCTCGCGAGCTCAAGGCGCGCATCAAGACGGTGCTGCGCCGGCGAGCCCCTGAGGCTGCCCAGGAGCCACTTCAGGCGGGGCCGATCGTCCTCGATCCCGTGACCCATCGCGTGGTGGTGAACGGGCAGGAGATCGCGCTCGGGCCCACCGAGTTCCGGCTCCTCAAGTATCTGCTCGCCCGGCCGGAGCGTGTGCACTCCCGCGCGCACCTGCTCGACCGCGTCTGGGGCGATCACGTCGAGATTGAGGAACGCACGGTCGACGTGCACATCCGTCGGCTGCGGCTCGCCCTCGAGCCGTTCGGGGCCGACGCGTTGATCGAGACGGTACGCGGCAGCGGCTATCGACTCGCGACGCCCCGCGCGGTGAGCGGCTTCCCACCGGGAGGATGAACCCGGTCGTCCTCGTTGGGCTGCTGGCCCCGGCCGTGGTGCTCGCCAGCGCGGCATTGGCCTGGGCGTTCTTCGGTGGCATCTGGGCGGTTGGGGTCCTGGTCGCAGGAAATCTGATCGTCATCGCCTACCACCTGCGCAACCTGGTGCGCGTGCAGCGGTGGGCGGCGGGGCCCACGGAGGCGCCGGTACCGGACTCCGGCGGACCCTGGTCGGCGCCGTTGGCAGCACTGCACCATCGCTCGCGGGGGCGGACCGCGTACCAGCGCGGGCTCGCTCATACCATCGAACGCTTTCGAGGCGCGGCGGATGCCATCCCGGATGGCCTGGTGATCCTCGACGACCTCGACCGGGTGCGCTGGGCGAACCAAAGAGCCGCGGCGCACCTGGGCCTCGATCTCGACCGCGATGTCGGCCGGCCGCTCGCCAATCTCGTTCGCCAGCCGGTCGTGGTGCGCTACCTCGAGACCGGGGACTGGAACGAGCCCGTGATCATCGACTCGCAGCGCGAGCCCGGCACCACGTTATCGGTGCAGGTGGTGCCCTTCGGCGACGAGGAGAAGCTCCTCATGAGCCGTGACGTGACGGCCCTGGAGGGCGTGGCGAGGATGCGGCGCGACTTCATCGCCAACGTTTCCCACGAACTCAAGACCCCGCTCACGGTGGTGCGCGGCTTTCTCGAGACCCTGCAGGACCTCGAGGTCGCCCCACGGGAGAAAGCCCGGTACCTCGCACTGATGGAGCAGCAGACGCAGAGCATGCAGCGCCTGGTCGATGACCTGCTCACGCTGTCGTCGCTGGAAGGCCAGGGCGGTGACCTCGCGGCAAGCGAGTTCTCGATGGCCCCGCTGATCGACGAGCTCGCCGCCGAGGGTCGGGCGCTATCGGCCGGCGTGCACGAGATCGTAATCGAGGCGGGCCCCGCGGCACGGGTAACGGCAAGCCTTGACGAGTTGCGCAGCGCCTTCGCCAACCTCGTCAGCAACGCCGTGCGCTACACGCCCGAGGGCGGCCGGATCACCCTCTCTTGGCGTGTGGATGACGCTGGCTCCGGGGTATTCGCGGTGACCGATACCGGCATCGGCATCGACCCCGACCACATTCCGCGGCTGACCGAGCGCTTCTATCGCGTCGATCGCGGGCGCTCGCGGGCAACCGGCGGCACCGGCCTCGGGCTTGCCATCGTCAAGCACGTGCTGTTGCGCCATCAAGCGGAATTGCGCATCAGCAGCGAGCCGGGGCGTGGCAGCACCTTCGCGGTCTGGCTTCCCGCGGCGCGCGTGGCGCGGGTGGCCTTGACTGCGCATGCGCGCGGGTCGCTGTCAGCGAATGGCTAGCTCGACCGCATCATCGCGTCGGGGAAACGGGGGTGGGCAGCAGCCGCCGGAGGGCGAGCTCCCGAAAAGGTGAACGATCGACGCTCGTTAACGCGTGCACGTCGAGAGGGGCGATCCTGAGGAATGACTCTTCGTTCGACGGCGGCGCGACCCGATACTTACCTCCAGAACGGCTTGGCGTTGTCGAGGCGCTTCCAGTCCCGCGCCAGACGGCGCGCCAAGCGCTTCCGGCGCGCCCCGGCGTACGCCTGCCACGTCGCGTGCAGGGGTCCCCGCGTCTCCGTTGGACCGGCACGAGTGATCGGGTCGAGCAGCGGCTGCGCGGTATCGAGGTCGTGCATCGCTCCCAGGGTGGACTGCACGTTTCGGAGTCGGCGCAGGAAGCGCTTGACCGCGCCCTTGGCGAACGGGAGCGCGGCGAACTCGGCGGCGTACCGCAGCTTCTTCGCATCGATGCGTAGACGATGCAGGTCGTCGGGTAAGAGCTCGGCCAGCTTGTCGCCCCGCCGCCGCACCTGTTTCATGCGCTTGCGCAAAACCGCGCGGGCGAGCGACTTGGCGTGCTCCACCGACGTGGCGTTCTGCAGAAATTCGCGCTGGTTCTCTACCGCCCACAACGCGACCAGCAGCGCCTGGTGGAAGCGTTGCCCGGTCAGCGTACTGCGCAAAGCCTGATGCCGGGCGCTGCGTTCGCGCATCAGGGCCTGGTCGCGTGCCCCGGAGAGGTCCCGGCCAACCGCGGTGGCGTGCATCGCGGGCCAAGTCTGATGCTCGAAGACGTCCCAGTCTCGTGCGCTCCCAAGCAGGCTCCAGACCGAATCGATCTCGGCCCGCAGCGTTGCCGAAGGCAACGGCAATCCGGCGGCACGCGCCAGCGTGACCGCGATCCTCCACCGCCGGATGCCGATCCGCAGTTGGTGCACGTGATCGACATCGTTGCCGCGGCTTTCGCCCTCGACATTGGCGGCAACCTGCGCCAGCGCCTCGGCGGCCGCCCGCACCGCGATCATCCCCGCCGGTTCCTTGGCATTCACGGCGATGTTGCGGGCGCGCCGCGCAGCTGCGGGTACACCGCCCCTGAGCCGGAACGCCCGCTCCGCCTTGCTTGCGAGCAGTAACCGCAGGGCCGGGAATTCCGTCATCAACGATACCGCGAGTTCCAGGATGCGGCGAGGATCACCCTGGACGAGCTCGATCTCGACCTCATCGACGCGCTCAGTCATGGCCTCCGCGCCAGCAGTGCGCAATTCGCCCCTGTCCAGCGCGAGCTCGGCTACCGTGCCGTCCGCAAACGTGAGCGGATGCACCCGGCGGGTGACCCGCGACGCGAACACCGGCTGGGGAGACGCATGCAACTTGCGCAACGCGCGGGGCGGCGACCAGCCCGCCGCCACCAGCCCCTCGAGATCGGGCACGTCCGTCTCGAGTGGTACCTCGGTTTCGTCACGTGCGAGCGCCTCGGCACGATCCGTTTTAAGGCTCAAGAGGGGTGTACCGCCATCCCGAGTGCGCACGCGCAGTGCCATGCCGGCATTGCGGAAGGCGTAATCGGGTGTGTCCCAATACGTCGTCTCCAAGTGCTGGGTCGTCGCATCGCCCACGGTCACGCGCGCGAACGCACGCGCGCGGGTCAGCGCGTTCAGCGTCTTGCCCGATCCGACCAGCCTGATTTCGATTTCGATTCCTGAAGCCATCTCGATCTCCATGCGTGGGTGCACATCGGTCCACCGGGTTGCCCGTAGCGAGCGGACAGCGGGTCACGATGCGGCCCCGCTAGCATTCGACGCCGGTGGTCCGTGCGCGCCGCGTACGGACCAGCGGGTCGCCGGCAGGGGAGGGCCGTATGATGCCCGCGATGCCGTGCAATTGTGTGACGGTTTCGTGACAGTGCGAAGCCTGGGCGCGGTCGCCGTCGAAGGCGCGTCGGTCGGGAGTTCACCCGCCCGATCGGAGCTCGGCGGATCGCTCGGCGCGTGGGCAGGGCGCGTCGCCTCAGCGCGTCGATTTCCAGCGAATGCCTACGGACTTCCATTGGTCGCGCTCCTGCTTGATCAGGTGCGCCGACAGCGGATGGGCTTTCAGCCAGCGCGCCGGCACGTGCAGGTCGATGGGCTTGCCCGTGCCAAGGGTCACCTTGGGCAGGTCGATCGCGCGTCGGGCATGGTGGAATAGCACGGCGAGACGGAGCGCAAGCAGTTGCGTCTGCAAGGGCTGCTCGCGCAGACGCGGCAGCATCTTCGCGAGACCACCGCGGCAACCGAGCACCAGCTCGGCAAGGTTGCGCTGCTCGCCGGAGGCGAATCCCGGCATGTCGGCGTTGGCGAGAATATAGGCGCCGTGCTTGTGGAAGCCGTTGTGGGAGACCGAAAAGCCGATCTCGTGCAGCAATGCCGCCCACTGCAGGCGCTGGATGTCGTCCGGTTGCGGATCGCGCAGCGCGCGGCGGTAGAGGGCCAAGGCCGTGGCCGCGACGCGCTCGGCGTGCGCCTGGTCGACGTGGTAGCGCTTCAGGAACTGCTCGATGGTTCGACTGCGTGCATCCTGGTGCTCGGTGCGGCCGAGCAGATCGTAGAGCACGCCCAGACGCAACGCACCCCCGACCGGCTGGATGCATTCGACTTCGAGTTCGCCGAGCGCGGCGGTCATAATGGCGAGCCCGCCGGCGAGCACGGGAGCCCGCGCGGGTTTGAGCGCTGCGAGGTCCAGCCGGGCCACGTCGCCCGCGCCGATCATGCGCTTGCGCAACCGGGCGAGACCTTCCGGCGTGATGCCGCTGTCGCACCAGCCGTTCTGCGCCAGAATGTCGGCGAGTGCGAGGGCGGTGCCCGACGATGCGTACGCAACGTCCCAGCGCTGCCGAGAGAACGTACTGGCAATCGCCTCGACTTCGGCACGCGCCACGGTCTCGGCGTCACGAAAGGCGGTCGCCGCGAGCTTGCTGCCCGGGAAGAAGCGCGCCGACATGCTGACACAGCCGATCGGCAGGCTGTCGAGCGTTTCGGCATGCATGCCGTGGCCGATGATGAACTCGGTCGAGCCGCCACCGATGTCGATGACCAGACGGCGCTCCTCCGAGGCGGGCAGCACGTGCGCCACCCCCAGGTAGATGAGACGTGCTTCCTCGTGGCCATTGATGACATCGATCGGGAAGCCGAGCACGCGCTCCGCCTTGGCCAGAAAGAGCGGGGCATTGGTCGCGACCCGGAACGTGTTGGTCGCCACAGCGCGCACCGCACCGGGATGCAGACCGCGCAAGCGCTCCGCGAACCGGCCGAGACAGGCGAGGGCCTGCTGCTGTCCTTCCCGTGTTATCCGGCCGCGGGCGTCGATCTGGCCGCCGAGCCGGAGCGTCTCGCGCCAGGTGTCGAGGCGGAAGATCTGGCTGCCTTCAACCCGCCCGAATTCCAGGCGGAAGCTGTTGGAGCCCATATCCACGACCGCGAGGGTCGCCGGCGCGGTCGCGTCGCGAGTGGCAGCATCGTTCACGCCGCCGAGTATAAGCAATCGCGCCGTCGCGTAATGGGGTCGGTGTAAGTTATCAGCGCACGATAACTTACACCGACCCCATTAAGCTCCATCAAGGTCTGGTGCTAACCTAGCACGCGTATCAAGCAAATCGGCTTCAGCCCGGAGTAGCTTGATCGAACCCAAGTTTCTGGCGGGTCGCCACTGTCACTTCGGTGTCATGGTCACCTGTCAGGATCCACCGGCTGTGCCTTCCCCAACGCCTAGCACCCTTCACCATCGTCGTGACCACCGAAATACCGCCGCCGATCGACCGCGAGCTGTCACTGCTGGCATTCCACCGGCGGGTGTTCGCGCTCGCCTGCGACGCGCGCCTGCCACTGCTCGAACGCTTGCGCTACCTGTGCATTGTCGGCAGCAACCTGGACGAATTTTTCGAGGTTCGAGTGGCGGGATTGAAGCAGCAGGTCCGTGCCGGCGTACCGGCTTTCGGCAAGTCCTTGCAGGAAGCGCGCGCGTTGCTGACCGAGGTCGGGACGGCATGCCGGGGGCTGATCGCCGATCAGTACCGGGTGCTCAATACCGAAGTGCTGCCGGCGCTTGCGGCCGAGGGCGTGCGGCTCTTGCGCGGCGACGAGCGTACCGCGGAACAACGCGCCTGGGTCGCCCACCATTTCTACAGTGAGGTGCGGCCGTTGCTGACCCCGATCGGCCTCGATCCGGCGCATCCCTTCCCGCAGGTGGTCAACAAGTCGCTCAATTTCATTGTCGAGCTGTCCGGCAAGGACGCCTTCGGGCGCGCTTCGACGATCGCGATCATGAAGGCGCCGCGCCTGCTGCCGCGGGTCATCCGCTTGCCGGGTTCCGGCGGAGGCGGCGCCAACGATTTTCTGCTGCTGTCGTCGGTGATGCACGCCCATCTCAGCGAGCTCTTCCCCGGCCGCGAGGTCATGGCGTACTCGCAGTTCCGGGTCACGCGTGACTCGGATCTGTGGATCGACGAGGAGGAGGTCAAGAACCTCCGCCAGTCGCTCGAAGGTGAGCTGCCCCATCGCCAGTTCGGTCGGGCGGTGCGTCTGGAAGTGGCGGCGGGCTGCCCTGACCACCTCGCCGCATTCCTGCTGCAACAGTTCGACCTCGGGGCCGAGGATCTCTATCGATGCGACGGCCCCGTCAACATCATGCGGCTCCAGTCCCTGCACGAGGCCGTCGACCTGGATGCGCTCAAGTTTCCCGCATTCCGCCCGGCGCTGCCCTCGCGCCTGGCGGCCGGCGCCGACATTCTCGCTGCGATCCGCAAGCACGACATCCTGTTGCACCATCCCTACGACGCCTTCGAGCCGGTGGTCGACTTCGTGCGCCAGGCAGCGCACGATGCGGACGTCGTCGCCATCAAGCAGACGGTGTACCGGACCGGCATGGATTCGGCTCTGATGGAGGCGCTGGTGCAGGCGGCGCAGCGTGGCAAGGAGGTGACGGTGGTCGTCGAGCTCATGGCGCGCTTCGACGAGGAAGCCAACATCAACTGGGCGGAGCGGCTGGAAGAGGCCGGCGCGCAAGTGGTCTATGGCGTGTTCGGGCTCAAGACCCACGCTAAGCTCTGCCTGCTCACGCGTCGGGAGCCCGACGCCCACGGACGGACCCATCTCGTTGCCTACGCGCACCTGGGCACCGGCAATTACCATCCGCGCACCACGCGCCTGTACAGCGATTTCGGGTTGCTCACGGCGGATCCCGCGATCTGCGCCGACGTCGGCGAGGTATTCCTGCACATCACGAGCCTGGCGCGGGCAAACCGCCTGCGCCAGCTGCTGCTCGCGCCCTTCACGATGCATGCCCGGATCATCGCCATGATCAACCGGGAGGCGAAGAACGCGCGCGCCGGGCGCGCGTCCGGCATCAAGGCCAAGATGAACGCCCTGCTCGACGAGGGCGTGATCCGGGCGCTGTACGCGGCGTCGCGGGCCGGCGTTCCAATCGATCTGGTCGTGCGCGGCGCCTGTGCATTGCGCCCTGGCGTTCCCGGTCATTCCGACAACATCCGGGTGCGCTCGATCCTGGGCCGTTTCCTCGAGCATCACCGTGTGTGGCGATTCGAGAACGACGGCGAGACGGCGGTGTGGCTCGCGTCCGCCGATTGGATGGGCCGCAACCTGTTCAAGCGTATCGAGGTCGCCTTCCCGGTTCGCGACCCCGAGCTCGCGGCGCGGGTGGTCGAGGAGGGCATCGACGTTTACCTGCGCGACACCGACGGGGCTTGGACGCTCGGCGCCGACGGCGCGTGGACCAAAGTCAAGCCCGACGGTCGCAAGCATCCCTTTTCCGCACAGGCCGACTTGCTCGCGCGCCGCGCGGCTTCGCCCCCGCGGACCAGCGCCGACGCCGGCCTGCAGGCGCAAACAAATTAGGCCCTAGGAGACGCCATGCCGATGGAGCTCATATTGTGGCGGCACGCCGAAGCGGAAGACGGCGAGCCCGACGCGCGCCGCCAGCTCACCCTCAAGGGGCAGAAGCACGCTGAACGGGTCGGGGGGTGGCTGAACGCGCATCTGCCCGACAGCGCGAGAATCCTGGTCTCGCCGGCGGATCGCGCCCAGCAGACTGCCCGTGGGCTCGGTCGCAAGTTCAAGACCATGGACGACCTCGCTCCCGGCGCATCGGTGGCTGCCGTGCTCGCCGCAGCGCGGTGGCCTGACGCGCAAGAGCCGGTCGTGATCGTGGGTCACCAGCCCTACCTCGGCATGCTCGCAGCCTTCCTGCTTGCCGGCGATGAAGCGCCTTGGTCGGTCCGCAAGTCGGCCGTGTGGTGGCTCAGCAACCGGGAGAAGAACGGCGGAGCGAGCGTGACGCTGCGCTGCGTGATCGGACATGAGTTCGTCTAGCGGGCCGTAGACGGCAGGCGCCGTGCCCGGCGATCCCGCTCAGCCGCCATGGCTTGCGAGTGCGTCGACCCTGTCCGCTGCAAGACCGAGCTTTTCGGCGGCGTCGCGGATCGCCTGCCAAGTCGTCCCGTCGACCGGTATACCCGCGGCGAGGCGGCTCGCACGCATTTCTCGTTCGGGCTCGCCCGCAGTGCGCACGCGATCGAAATCCGGCGCTGGCGACGATTGCCGCAGCCAGTCGAGGAAGCTACGGGCCTGTGTCGCAAACGTCGCCGGGTCGAGTCGTGCGGGATCGATCAGGATGGCGAGCATGCCGTTGACCACGCGGCGGTCGCCGCGCGACATCCCGTCTTCGGTGCCGCTGCCTGTGAGCGCACCGCCGAGGAGTTCACACGCGATCGCTAGTCCATACCCCTTGTGATCGCCAAAGGGCATGATCGCACCCACCGGAGGCACTACGCCATACCGTGGATCGGTCGTGGGTCGACCCTGGTCGTCGATCAGCAAGCCGGGCTTCACCGCCTCGCCCTTGTTGTGCGCGACGCGCATCTTGCCCTGCGCCACCACGCTAGTCGCGAAGTCGAGGATGAAGGGCGGCTCACCGGGCAATGGAATGCCGATGCAGCATGGATTGGTACCGAAGCGCGCGTCGCTGCCGCCCCAGGGCGCCACAATCGGTCGCGACAGGACATTCACGAAGTGGATCGACACCAGTCCCGCCGCGACGGCCAACTCCGCGAACTGGCCGATGCGCGCAAGGTGGTGAGTGTTGGCAAGGGCGAGGACGCACGTGCCATGCTGCCGCGCGCGCGCGATCGCCTGGGTCATGGCTGCGGCACCGATCACCTGGCCGTAGCCGCGATCGCCGTCGACGGCGAGCATCGTGCCGATGTCGAGGGTGACTCGGGCGGTGCGATTCGGGCGCAGGCCTCCGTCCAGCAGCGCCTCGACGTAGCGCGGCACCATGCCTACGCCGTGGGAATCGTGGCCTCGCAGGTTGGCCTCGACCAGCGAGACCGCGACCTGGCGCGCTTCGCCTTGCTGGCTGCCGCCGGCCGTGAGGATCGTCGTGATGGCGTGCTCGAGGCCGCGGCCGGGCAGCACGCGGGTGCTGGGAATTTTGTCCATGGTCCGGCCCTCGCGCAATCGACGGTTTCGAACGCGACCTCGACTCGCGACGGATGCCTCGATCTCAGCCCTTGCGTTTACGCGCCGTGGGCGCCGACCTGCTCGTCTGCTTCGCGGTCTTGGTCGCCGGCTTGGCGGTCTTGGTCGTCCGCTTCGCGGCCTTGGTCGTCCGCTTCGCTCCCTCCCCCATCTGCCCGCCAGGCATGGCAGCAGGCTTGGCGCGCGAGGCACGGCCGGGGCCGGCGCGCACCAGCAGCACGGGCAGCTTGGTCTCCCGCACCACGGCCTCGGCGTCGCTGCCCATCACGAGGCGCTTCAGGCCACTTCGGCCGTGCGTGCCGAGCACGATCAGGTCGGCACGCAGTTTCCTGGCTTCACGCACGATGATGCCGGCCACGCCGTTGCCGCGTGCCTCGACCAGCACGCGGTTGACCGCGTGGCCGGCTGCGCTGGCTTCCGCAGCGGCCTTGGCCAGGACCTTGTTGGCATTGCGCCGCAGGGTCTCGTCGAGACGGTCGACGTAGTCCTGGGTGATGTAACCCGCGCCTTCGTAGCCGGTGATGAGCGGCGCGTCGTCGAGGATGTGCAACACGTGCAAAGTCGCCTCCTGCTCCCTGGCGAGCGCGAGGGCATGCCGAAAGCCGAGCCACGACGTGGCTCCGCCGTCGACGGCCACCAGAATCGACTTGAACATGATTTTCCTCCTCGCAAAATGACGCCCCTGTGCGTCGTGTTAAGGGTGCGATTCCCTCGTGGAAGGACGCACGCTGCCGCCCCTGGACCGCGCGCTGCCGCGCGCATTTAAAACGCCCGAACAGTCGAGTGGCGTGCATCCCAACAAGCCGCCCTGCACCATCCTAGCATCGGCCGTTGGCGTCGGTGCCGCCGCAGGCAGAGCTCCGATGCACGAAGGGCCGAGCGTGCAGGGCCGATAGCTGCCTGCCGGCACGCCCCGCGCTTTCCGGCGCATCGACATGCGGCCCGACGCGGCGCGCTTCAAAACCCGACGTTGGCGCCGCCCTTGAGCTTCAGGATCGCGCGCGCCTCGTCGGGCGTGGCGATCTCGAGCCCCAGGCCCTCGATGATCTGCCGCGCGGCGCGAACCTGCACCGCGTTGGTCTCGGCGAGCTTGCCGGGCCCAATCCACAGCGAATCTTCGAGACCCACGCGAACATTGCCGCCGAGGGACACCGACTGGGCCGCAATGGGCAGCTGATTGCGACCGGCGCCGAGGACACTCCAGACGTAGTCATTGCCGAACAAACGGTCGGCCGTGCGCCGCATGTGGGCCACGTCTTCCGGATGCGGGCCGATGCCCCCCAGGATGCCGAACACCGACTGGATGAAGAACGGCGGTTTTACCAGACCGCGATCGGCGAAATGGCGCAGGGTGTAGAGGTGACCGATGTCGTAGCACTCGATCTCGAAGCGGGTGTCGTTGGCGGCACAGGTCTTGAGGATGAACTCGATGTCCTTGAAGGTGTTCTTGAAAATCCGGTCCTCGGAACCTTCGAGATAGGGGCGCTCCCAATCGTGCTTGAACGCCTTGAAGCGGGTAAGCATCGGAAAAAGCCCGAAGTTCATCGATCCCATGTTGAGGGAGGCGACCTCGGGCTTGAAATGCGCGCAGGGTCCGACGCGCTCGTCGACGGTCATGGTGGGCGCACCGCCGGTGGTAATGTTGATCACCACGTTGCACGCCTTCTTGATGCGTGACAGGAAGGGCGCGAACGCTTCCGGACGCTGGTCCGGGCGGCCGTCCTTTGGGTCGCGGGCATGCAGGTGGACGACGGCGGCCCCGGCTTCGTGGGCGCCAATTGCGGCTTCGGCGATCTCGTCGGCGGTGATCGGCAGGTACGGCGACATCGACGGGGTGTGGATGGCGCCCGTCACGGCGCAGGTGATGACGACCTTGCGCGATGCTCTGGCGGCGGGCTTCGTATCGGACATGGAAACTCCTTTACTTCAATCGGATTGCCGTTTTGCCGCGCGCTTGTGCGCCGCGAGAGCCGCGAGACGCTGGTCGCGCCACAGGCTCTTGGCCGCGACGGCCTCGGGGGTTGGGGTACCACTCCACGCCGCGGCGGCCCGTTGCCAGTTGGCATCGTCCCACACCCCCTGGGACGGCAAGTCCGCCATGTAGCGGCGGAACCAGCCGACATAGCGGCGGCAATAATCGGGAATGCCGCCGGGCGCGTTGAGCTCGATGGTTTCGAATGGCCCCATGAATGACCAGCGCAGGCCCAGGCCATCGGCGATCGTGTGGTCGAGATCCTCGGGGCTGACATAGCCCTCCTGCACCAGCCGGAACGCCTCGGTGAGTAGCGCGATTTGCAGGCGGTTGAGAATAAATCCGTCGATCTCCTTCTTTACTTCGATGGGGACCTGGCCGACGGCCGACATCACCTCCCGGGCACGCGCCTTGGTGGCGGCCGACGTCCAGGGGGCGCCGCACAATTCGACCACCGGCACGAGGTGTGGCGGGTTCACGGGATGCGCGACGATGCAGCGCGCCCGCCCGGCGAGAGTCTCGGTGAAATGCGAGGCGACGATGGCCGACGTCGACGAGGCGAGTACCGCGGCGGGCGGCGCAGCGGCGTCGAGCAGGGAGAAGGTCGCCCGCTTGGATTCGATCGTCTCCGGGCCGTTCTCCTGCACGTAATCGGCGTTGGCGACCGCCTCCTCGAGCGTCGTGACCACGGTGACCCGCCGAGCGGCCCCGGCGGGATCATCGACCAGTCCATGCGTGGCGAGCTCGTGTAGCGACTCGCCGATCAGGCGCGCGGCATGGTCGCGCGCCGCTGGGACCGGATCCCACACCTTCACCTCCCACCCACCCCGTGCGAAGACGTGCGCCCAGGCACGACCGATGAGACCGGCGCCGACGATGCCTGCAATGGCCATGCGATGTCCTTTCAAGCTGCCGGCGTCGCCGGCGGGTTGCCGATCAGAGCCACAGCACCTGGCGGCGCAACTCGATGTCGGCCGACAACGCCTGCGACGGTCCGACGTGCTGCACCTCGCCACGCTCCAGGGCGACGGTACGGTCCGAGAGGGCGAGGGCGAGATCGAGATGATGGTCCACGATCACGATCGAGACCTCCTGGCGCAGCTTGTCGAAGGCGTCGAAGAGCTCCTCCACGATCGCCGGTGCCAGGCCCTCGAACGGCTCGTCGAGCAGCAGTAGCCGGGTGTCGCCGGTGAGTGCGCGCGCCACGGCCACCATCTGCTGCTCGCCCCCGGACAGATAATCGGCCGGCGAGCGCCAGCGTTCCTTGATGCGCGGAAAGAAGGTGAAGATCTTGTCCTGCTCCCAGAAGATGCCTTGGCCGTTGCGCCGCTTGAGCCGGCCGAGTTCCAGGTTTTCGGCGACGCTCATGCCGGCGAACAGCCCGCGGCCCTGCGGGACGTAGGCGACACCGCGGCGGGTCACCTCGGCCGACGGTCGCCGCGCCAGCTCGTCGCTGCCGAGGGTGATGCGCCCGGTCGCGGGCGGGGTGATGCCGACGATGGTCTTCAACAGGGTGGACTTGCCCGCGCCATTGCGGCCGAGCAGGGCGACGATCTCGTGCTCGTGCACGGCGAAGCTGACGTCGTGCAGGATGTGGCTCTTGCCGTAGAAGGTGTTCACGCCCTCGAGGGTGAGCAGCACGTCGGGCCGGGCCGCACTCTGCCGCTGGACGCCGGCGAGCGCATGCGCGCCCGAGCCGATGTAGACTTCCTGCACCTTGGGCGAGTCGCGGGCATCGGCGACGCTACCGTCGACCAGCACCTCGCCGTTGTTCATGACGGTGATGGTGTCGGCGAGGGCGAAGACTCGGTCGATGTCGTGCTCGACCAGCAGGACCGGAACGTCGGCCGAGATGCTCTTGATCAGTGCGCCCACGCGGTCGCGCTCGGCGGCGGCAAGCCCGGCCAGCGGCTCGTCGAGCAGCAGCACCCGCGGCTTGGTGGCGAGCGCGAGGGACATGTCGAGCAGGCGCTGGCCGCCGTACGACAGCGATCCCGCCTCGGCGCGCTCCACGCCGCCAAGACCCATGGCGCCGATGATCGCGGCGGTCTCCCCATTGACTCGTTGCAGGGAGGCGGCGTCGATCCAGAACCAGAACCGGTGCGGGTCGCGGGCCTGCACGGCGAGGCGGACATTCTCCTCGACCGACAGCGCGCCGAAGAGGTTGGTGATCTGGAACGAGCGGCCGATGCCGGCCAGGGTGATGCGCTCCGGCGAGAGGCCGGTGATCGACTTGCCGGAGAGCAGGATCGTGCCGGCATCCGGAGTGAACATGCCCGACATCAGGTTGAACGCCGTGGTCTTGCCGGCGCCATTCGGACCGATCAGGGCGTGCAGCGAGCGATCCCGGACCGTGAAGGTGATGTCGCGCACCGCGTGGATGCCGCCGAACGACTTGACGAGGCCCGCGACTTCGATGACCGGGGCGTCGCCGTGGCTCGCGGGCTTGAGGAAGTCGGGCAGGGCCACCTCGCCGGCGCGGCGGTTGGCCATCGCGGCGTCGCCGACCACCGGCTTGCGCCAGCGCCGTGCGACCTGCTCGTAGAGTCCGACCAGGCCGTGCGGCGAGAATACGATGAACGCCACGAACAGCAGGCCGAAATAGAGCAGCCAATTCTCGGTGACCCGCGAGAGGTTGTCGCGGAAGATCACGAAGAACAGCGCGCCGAGCGCAGGTCCCAGAAACGAGCGCATGCCGCCGATGATGACCATCGCCAGCAGCTCGCCGGAGAACGCCACCGAGATGGGCTCGGCAGAGGTCATCCGGTTGTTGAACAGCAGCAGCATGCCGGCGAGACCGGTGAGACTCGCGGACGCGGTGAAGGCGACCAGCTTGTAGTAGGTGGTCGGATAGCCGACGAAGCGGGCCCGCGGCTCGTTCTCGCGCATCGCCACCAATACGCTGCCGAGCGGCGAGCGGTGGAACCGCCAGAGAAAAACTACGGCGATCAGCGCAACCGTGGCGACCAGCATGT
>JBDSND010000121.1:0-13487 GCA_039915505.1 Casimicrobiaceae bacterium | reverse complement strand
GACGCCAAGCTCGTCGACACCATGATCGTCGACGGCCTCTGGGACGTCTACAACCAGTACCACATGGGCACCACCGCCGAGAACGTCGCGCGGCAGCACGGCGTTTCGCGCGCCGACCAGGACGCCTTCGCGGTCGCCAGCCAGAACAACGCCGAGGCGGCGCAGAAGGCGGGCAAGTTCAAGGACGAGATCGTGCCGGTGATGATCCCCCAGCGCAAAGGCGACCCGGTCGCGTTCGACCATGACGAGTTCGTCAAGGCGGGCACCACCCTCGAGTCGGTCACCGGCCTGCGACCGGCGTTTGCCAAGGACGGCAGCGTGACCGCAGCCAACGCCTCCGGCCTCAACGACGGCGCGGCCGCGCTGCTGGTCATGTCAGCGGCGCGCGCCGACAAGCTCGGCTTGAAACCGATGGCGCGCATCCGCGCCTACGCGTCGGCGGGGCTCGATCCTGCCGTGATGGGGATGGGCCCGGTGCCGGCGTCGCGCCGCTGCCTGGAGAAGGCCGGCTGGAAGCCCGCCGATCTCGACCTCATGGAAATCAACGAAGCGTTTGCTGCGCAGGCCTGCGCGGTCAACAAGGAGATGGGCTGGGACTCCGCCAAGATCAACGTGAACGGCGGTGCGATTGCCATCGGTCACCCAATCGGTGCGTCGGGCGCGCGCGTCCTGGTCACTTTGCTGCACGAGATGCAGCGGCGCAACGCGAAGCGCGGCCTCGCCTCTCTGTGCATCGGTGGCGGCATGGGCGTCGCCCTGGCGGTGGAGCGCTAGACCGCAACCAATTAGTCCGAAGAGTCAACCAAGCCCGCGCCACGGCGCGCTCGACGCGACCGGGGCGCCATACACGAGAGGAGAGTCACCATGGCGGACAAGAAACGCGTTGCATTGGTCACCGGAGGCATGGGCGGGCTGGGTGAGGCGATCTGCGTCAAGCTCGCCGCGCTCGGCTACACGGTGGTCACGACCCACTCCCCCGGCAACAACAAGTCCAAGGACTGGCTCGCATCGATGCGTCAGCACGGCGACTTCCACGCCTTTCCGTGCGACGTCGCCGATTTCGACAGCTGCGCCGAATGTGTCGCCAAGGTCTTGCAGGACGTCGGACCAGTCGATGTGCTGATCAACAACGCCGGCATCACCCGCGACATGACGTTCAAGAAGATGGACAAGATCAACTGGAACACGGTGGTCAAGACCAATCTCGATAGCTGCTTCAACATGACCAAGCAGGTCGCCGACGGCATGGTCGACCGGGGCTGGGGCCGGATCATCAACATCTCGTCGGTGAACGGCCAGAAGGGTGCGTTCGGCCAGACCAACTATTCCGCCGCGAAGGCCGGCATGCACGGCTTCACCAAGGCGCTTGCGCTGGAGGTCGCGAGGAAGGGCGTGACCGTCAACACCATCTCGCCGGGCTACATCGGGACCAAGATGGTGATGGCGATCCCGCAGGAAGTGCTGGAATCGAAGATCGTGCCGCAGATCCCGATGGGCCGGCTCGGCAAACCCGAGGAGGTCGCCGGGCTCGTGGCCTATCTGGCCAGCGAGGAAGCCGCCTTCGTGACTGGAGCCAACATCGCGATCAACGGCGGCCAGCACATGTACTAGGACGCTGACTCGAGATCGCTGCCAGTCACTGCCGACGGTCGCATCGCGGCCCGCGTCACGCGGCCTCGGCGCCGGTGGGTGCGAGGCGTGCAACGCGCGATTGGATTTGCGCACCCTCGGCGTCCGCACGCTGCCGTGCACACCCTCGCGCCGCCAGCGTGCCACAATCGTGCCAGCATCGCGCCGCACAGGGCGCCCACCCGGCCTCTCCGCCCGGCCTCTCCAACCGGCCTCTCCAACCGCCGACCACGCATGCGCTTTCTTTGCGACGAGATGCTGGGGCGACTCGCCCGCTATCTCCGCGCCGCCGGCTACGACACCGCCCTGGCGTGCGATAGCGCGTCCGACCGTGACTTGCTCGTCCGGGCCGAGTCCGAGTCGCGCCGGTTCCTTACCTGCGACCGGCGCATCGCCGAGCATCGTCGCGCCCGCGAGACGGCACTGATCCTCACCCGGGCACCCCTCGACTACCTTGCGCAGGAACTGCAACGGGTGCTGGGGGTGGACTGGCTGCATGCGCCCTTCACCCGCTGCCTGGTCGACAACATGCCGCTGACGGCCGTTCCGCCCACCGCGACCGACCGCATGCCACGCGACGTCGCAATCGAGGATGCACGCCACTGCCCGCAGTGCGGCCGGGTGTACTGGGCGGGCTCGCACCACGGCCGGATGCAGGCGCGACTCGCCGGGTGGGCCGCCGGGATCTTCGAGGATGTCGGCGCATCCGACGTCCGGTCGCTATAGAATAGCTGGCCATGTCCGCGCGAAAAATCGCTGGCCCGCAATCGCTGTCCCGTCAATCGCTGTCCCGTCAATCGCTGGCCCGTCAATCGCTGGCCCGTTCATCGCTATCCCTGGAGACCTCGTCTTGAGCTACCGATCGTTGCTCCTTGCCCTCGTCGCCGCGAGCGTGGCATGCGGCGCTCTCGAACCAGCCCGCGCCCAGGAATCGTATCCCGCCAAGCCGATCACGATGGTCGTGCCGTTCCCGCCCGGCGGGGTCGCGGACATCGTCGCGCGACCCACCGCCGAGGTCATGAGCCGAGTGCTGAAGCAGCCCGTGGTGATCGAGAACAAGCCCGGTGCCGGAGGCGGGATCGGCATGGGCATTGTCGCCAAGGCGAAGCCCGACGGTTACACCCTGCTGATGGCGTTGTCGTCGATCTCGATCATTCCCGAGGCCGACAAGGTGCTCGGTCGGCCACCGATGTTCCTACTCGATCAGTTCACGCCGATCGCGCGCCTGACGGCCGATCCGACCGTCCTCGCGGTGCGTGCCGAGGCGCCCTGGAAGACCGTCGAGGAGTTCGTCGCCGACGCGAAAAAGCGGCCGGGGGCGATCAGCTATGGATCGTCCGGCAACTACGGCACGATGCACATTCCGATGGAGATGCTCGCTCAGAAGGCCGGCATCAAGCTGCTGCACGTGCCGTATACCGGCGGAGGGCCGGCGGTGATCGCGCTACTCGGCGGCAACGTCGATGCACTCTCCACCGGTCCCTCGACGGTGATTTCGCACGTCAAGGCCGGCAAGGTCCGGGTGCTGGCGTCATGGGGTGACAAGCGCCTTGCAGCGTTGCCCGGCGTGCCCACTCTCGTCGAATCGGGCTACGACGCGGTGTTCTTCCAGTGGGCGGGCCTGTTCGCACCCGCGGGGACGCCCGAGCCGATTGTCGCCAGGTTGCGCGAGGCGGCCCGCGCCGTGTCGTCCGATCCCACGTTCGTCGGCGCGATGGCCACCGTCCAGACGCCAGTGCAGTACATGGATGCGCCCGAGCTCGCGCGCTTCTGGGAAGCCGATGCCAGGAAGCTCGCCGACGTCGTCCACCGCGTAGGCAAGATCGAATAGCAGCACGGCACGCCGCCGGCCCGGCACGCTGGCGCGGCGGTGTGTCCAATAATCGGGTCAGGTGATCGGGGGATGCTCTCCCCACGCGTGGGGGAGCATCGGACAGTCCGCGCACTCGACCACACGGATGTGGCATACGCGGATATCGCATCCGACGTGGATGCCCTGCAGGATGAGCCGCACCCGGTCGAGCCTCTGGGTGTCGCGGCCCTTCACGAGCACGACGTCACCTGGCGCGAGCAGCCCCTGCAGCGTCGCGGCGATCTCCTGTGGGGTGCGGCCGCCGGGGACGATCGCCGCGGGCGAAAGGCCCCCGGACCGGAGGCCGGCGCGATAGCGTTCCAGGGCTCCCGTCGCACCCGCGAGCACCACCAACGAGGCGACGGCTGCGATGCGCCGGCCGAGTTCGCGATAGATTTCGTGCTGGTTGCCCGGCGGCTCGGAGACGTCGCCCAGCACCACGATGCGTCGTGCCGCGTCGATCGAGGCGAGTACATCGAGTGCAGCGCCGAACGTCTCCCAGGTCGCCTTGTATTCGTCGCGCAGCAGGATCACGCCATTGCCGATGTCGACCGGCTGCAGCCGTCCCGTGGTCGGCGCGAGGCCTTCCAGCCGTGCAATGGCCTCGTCCCGCGGCACGCCGACGATCTCGGCGACGGCGACCGCCGCGAGCGCAGCACGCACCTGGTGCCGGCCGAGCAGTCGCAGGGTCATCGATCGGCGCTCGCCGAACGCGTCGAGCGTGAAGCGTGTCCCGGTCGGCCACTCCAGTTGAACCTCGTCGGCCCGCACGTCACAGCGCTCGTCGAAGCCGAAGGTACGCACCCGCGCCGTCGTGGTAGTCCGCATCCAGAGGACGTTCGGATCGTCGCCGTTCAGCACGGCGACGCCGGCTGCCGGCAGGGCTCGTACCATCCACGCCTTTTCGTCGCGGGTGACGTCCAGGGTGCCGAGGCTGCGATGGTGCTCGCTCGCCACGGCGGTCACCACCGTGATGTCGGGTCGCACCACCCGGGCATACTGGCGCATCTGCCCCGGCGCATTGATGCCGACCTCGATCACGGCATGGGCCTGGCGCGGCGTGAGCCGCAGGATGGCGCGCGCCACGGCGCTCCACGCGTTGCGCAACAGCGCCGGGTGCGGCGACACGTCCAGGGCGGCGGCGACTGCCCGGGTGGTCGTCGATTTTCCCAGCGAGCCGACCACGGCGACGACGCGGACGCCGCGGGCCAGCGTACGCCGATGCAACCAGCCGAGCCGTGACAGGACCGGCCAGGCGCGATAGAACAAACCCGCGCGGATCTGCAGACGCCCCGCGGGCGTGCGCAGCATGGCAACGACGTCGTGCCACCCGTAGCGCATTCAGGTCACGCCGCAGACCCGGCCTTGGCGGCGGAAGATGTCGTCCCAGATCTGCAGCCCCAGCACGCCCATCAGCACCTTGCCGTGATTGGCTGTGCCTGCGCGGTGCGCCGCGCGCAGGCGGGCCACGCCGGCGGCGTCGAAGTAGCCGGCATCCTGGAGAGCCTGGGGCGAGAGCAGCTCCTCGGCGAAGCCGGGGAGTAGGCCACGCATCCAGTCGTCTCCCGGGGCCTGCATGGCGAACTTCTTGCGTTGCGCGATCTCCCGCGGAAGGACATCAGCCATCGCCGCGCGCAGCACGGCCTTCTCGGTGAGCCAGCGCATCTTCACCGCCGGCGGTATGCGTGCGCAGAACTCCACGACCTCGTGATCCAGGAACGGGACCCGTGCCTCCACCGAGTGTGCCATCGAGGCACGATCGAGGCCTTGGACCACTGCATCGGCAAGGCGATGCTTGAGGTCCCAGTACTGCATCTGCGCGAATGGGTGCCAGGTCGCGAATCCGTCCGGAGCCGGTGCGATGGCAATGCCGTCGTCGGATTGGCGCCCGTCCGCGCGCAGGTCCGGGACCAGGACCGCGTCGCCCATCGCCTGGGCGCGGAGGTGGGTGACGCTTCGCGCATAGCGCTCGAAATCCATCGCGGCGTCCCCTGCGAGCACGCTCGCCGCACCTGGCCAGCGCCGCTCGATCGGACCCCATCCAGCAATTGCTCGGCGCACGACCCCCGGCAACGCGAACAGCGGTTGCATCGCCCGCAGGGTCGGGTACCAGGAATATCCGCCGAGCACCTCGTCGGAGCCCTCGCCGGTCAGCACGACCTTGACCGACCGCGCGCTTGCCTCCGCGATTACCAGCTGGCTAACGACGATGCTTGCCAGCATCATGTCCTCCCCGTGCCGGATGGCCTGGGGCAGGCGGTCGAGGTCCGCGCGGCTGCAAAGCACGCGGTGTCCGGCGAGACCATAGGCCGGGAAGTCGTCGAGCCCGCGCTGGGTGCGGAGCTCGTCGAAGCGCGGGTCCTCGAAGCGCAGGGTGAAGGTGGGCATGCCCCGCTGGCCGGCGGCGACGGCGAGCGCGGTGACGGCGCTGGAATCGATGCCTGCCGATAGCCAGGCTCCGACCGGCACGTCGCTGCGCAGGTGCAGGCGCACGCTCTCGTCGAGCTTCGCCCGCAAGCCCTCGGCCCACGCGTGGGCGGACACGCCGCGCTCGTAGGCGTCGCGGGCCGGGAATCGCGCATCCCACCACTGGGTGATGGTCACCTGGCCGCACGCGAAGGTGAGGCAGTGCCCGGCCTGCAGGCGCAGGATGCCCTTGACCATCGTGCGCGGCCCAACGACGCGGGTATGGGAGAACACGTCGCGCAGCGCTTGCGGGTCCGGCTCCGCCTCGACGGCGCCGATCGCCAGAATCGCCTTCTGCTCCGACGCGAACACGATGCCGTCGCGGGTCCGGGCGTAGTGCAGCGGCTTGATACCGAGGCGGTCGCGAACGAGCAGCAAAGCCTGGGCGCGCGCATCCCAAAGGGCGATGGCGAACATGCCGCGCAGGTGATGAACGAAGTCCGCGCCGTGTTCCTCGTACAGATGCACGATAACCTCGACGTCCGAGCCGGTGCGAAACCGGTGACCGGCCGCGACCAGCCGCGTCCGCAGCTCGACGTGGTTGTAGATCTCGCCGTTGCAGACTACGACGACCGAGCCGTCCTCGTTGGCGATCGGCTGATCGCCGTGGGCGATGTCGATAATGGCCAGGCGGCGGATGCCGAGTCCGACCCCGGCCGCCGCATGCACGCCCTCGCTGTCGGGTCCGCGATGGACCAGCGCGCTTGCCATCCGCCTCAGTTCGACGACTTCCGCAGGACGCGTCGGATCGTCCCAGGCCATGCCGCAGATGCCGCACATGGTTGCTCAGCCTCCGGACCGGGCACCGACCGGCGGCCCCGCGGCGACCGGAACGCCTTCAGGGATCGTCAGCGGTATGCGCCAGTGCGGCGGCAGCCAGGCATTCGCGCCCGCGCGCAACGCCCGGTCCACCCGGCTGGTCAGGCGCTTCGTGAGCGCCTCGGCGCCACGCGTTATCGCCGAGCGCCTGGCGTGCTCGGCCGTCGCGCCCGGAGCGCCGTCCCCGAACTCCGCCGAGGCGTTCGACCCCAACCGGGTCCTCTTCGAGTCACGCGCCATGCGCGAGCTTCCGTAGGAAGTGGTGGTGCCAAGGGCCCAGACCCACGCGTCCCATGATGGCGATCGGCTGAAAGCCGCTCTTGGCATGGGCGCGTAGCGCGGGCAGGTTCTCGGGTACGGTGGCCCGCACGGCCCGCACGCAGCCCTCGGCGCGAAAGACCGTGAGCTGATACGCGCATACAAGCGGGGCAAGGGCGAGGCCGCGGGCGGACGCAGCGGTGAAAGCATCGTAAAGGTATACGTCGCCCGGGCCGAGCACGATGGGGCGATCCAGATAGTCGGTCCGCGCGGCGCGCGTCGCTGCCCAGCAGGCGGACAAGACCGCGTCGCCACGTCGCGCCACGAAGCATCGATGCCCGCTGCTGCACCGCCTGGCGAAGACGCCTGCCGCATCTGGCCCGCGCAACGTGACGTACGCCGCGACATCATGAGCTTGTAGCTCCGTGAGGTCGACGCCTGGCGGGCATGAGGGCGATCGAATGGGCGCGTTGAGGTCGCGGGCCAGCAACAGCATGCGCCGGTAGCCGCATTCGCTCAGGAGACTGAACACGAAGCTGCGGGGTCCCGCATGACGGAGCACGTGCAGCGCACGCCGTGCCGGATTGCCCGTCGGATAGGCGTGCTTCATCGCTTGCGCGCCAGCACCGCCACGAAGTAGCCGGTGAAGAATCGGGTCGGAAGTCGCCCCAGCCATTCCCAACGATCGAGGCGCTGCAGGAAACGACTGGCGGCGAGCGCGGACCCGTGCCGCTGCAGGCGGGTCGCGCGCGCCACCGCGGGTAACCGCGGACAATGCATCAAGGTGCTCATGTCCACGACGTCGAAACCAAGACGGCCGAGCACGCGCCGAAGTGCGCCGGGACGATAAGTCGCGCCGACGGGATACGGCACGATGCCGGTACGACGCAACCAAGCGAGCGGCAGGGCGTTACGCAAAGCCACCGCCGGATTGGCGAGGTTGTCGAGCGTGAGCAGGAGGGTTCCGTGCGGGGCAAGCACCCGGTGGAGGTCCGCCAGGGCACACTCGATCTCATGGTGAGTCGCGAAATGGTCGAGCGTGGAGTTCGAGACCACTGCCTCGAATGCCCCGTCGACGAACGGGAGCCTACGCACGTCGGCATGCACAGCCGACAACGTCGCATGGCGCTCCCGGGCCGCGGCGGCGACGTTGGCGGCGAGATCGATACCGACCACGCAGGCCGCCCGTCCCGCCAGCAGGCCGAACATACCTTCGCCCACGGCCTCGTCATAGAGATCGGTTTTCAGCAAACGCTCGTGCCGCGCGTCTCCTAGCCACCGCAGGAAGAGCCGCGCATTGAGGGCATCGCAGTGCGCACGCCACAGCCCGCCGTCTGCAACGCCCAGCAGCGGCTCGAGCGCCGCCTCCCATTCGCGTCGGGTGATCCCGGGTGGCGCGGTCACGTCGGGCCAGCGGTCATTCGGGCTACCGGCGACACGCGGGGGCCAGGTGCCGCGATCGCGTCGCGCTGCCCGGGCAGGCGGAGAGGAGACATAGGGGCGATCGTCGATACAAGCGTGCGGCACCGGAGACCGATCGTGTTCCAAAGCCGATGGTCCGACCCGTCACGCGCATCGCCTTCGCTCCCGCATGATAGCAAGGGCGCCCGCGCATCCTGACCACTATGCCGTGGAGTGCAGTGGCGAATCGCTCTACCCGATGCTAGGCTTCGGCGTCGTGCCGGCTCGGAGTCGGCACACCCCCGCGAGTTCCCGGTGCAATCGTGAGATCCATGGAGCAAGCCAGCGTGGGCCTTCGAACGTGATGACCCTCGACCCGACGGTCGATCAGGCAGGCCGATCACGCGGCGTCGGCGTGGCGCTCGCCATGCTCATCGCGGCCTACCTCGTGGTGCTGCTCGTCGTCGGGGTGTGGCGCTCGGACGGCCAGCTGACCGCCGGTGCGGCGCCGATGGTAGCGAACGAAAGTCAGCTCGAGCCATTGCGCGGTAGCGTTCGGAGCGTCCCTGGCGCGCTGGTGATCGAAGCACCCGACGCCACCGGATTGGCGATCATCGCAATGCGTACCCAACCGTTTGCGGCGGCGGATTACCACCACGTAGCGTGGCGCATCGACATCCGTGTCACCCCTCGCACCGCCCTGAACGTGCTGTGGCGCACGCGCGAAGCGCCCAATCGCACCTTCGCTCGCCGGCTGCAGTGGATCGCGCCTGGTGTCGCCGCCACGGAACTAGCGGCTGATGATGGATGGCGGGGCACGATCACCGGGTTCGCCCTCGCCACGCAGGGCGCGATCACCCAACCTCTGCCGGTGCAATCCGTGACCCTGGCGAGTCCGTCCGCGGCCAGTGCCATCCGTGACGTGGTCACCGAATGGTCGACGTTCTTCCCGTTTCGTGGCAATTCGTTCACGTTTCCATTCGACGAGGAACGTACTCACGTACTCGCACTGGTCCCGGCCACCGCATTGGCGGCAGTCATCGCCGTATTGTTCCATCTCGTGCGGGTGCGGCGCCGGCAGGCCGTCGACATGCGCGTCGTGTGGACCATCTTCTTGATCGCCTGGCTCGTGCTCGATGCCCGCTGGCAGCTCAACCTCGGGCAGCAGCTCCGGATGACGGCAGCGCAATTCGCCGGCCGCACCCTCGAGGCGAAGCATCATGCCGAGGACGACAGCCCAATCTACTTGCTCATGCAGGCGGTGCGTGCTGCGCTGCCATCCCAACCGGTGCGCATCTTCTTCCTTTCCGATAACCCGACCCTGCGCACTCGGGGGGGCTATTTCCTGTACCCGCACAACGTCTACTTTCACTACGCCCCAAAGAACCGCGTGCCGGCGTTCGAGCAGGTGCGCGCCGGCGACTGCGTGCTTTTGCTCCTCTACGACGGGCTGCGTTACGCGCCTGAACAGCACCGCCTCGTGTGGCCCGACGGCCGCGAGAAGCCGGTGCAGGAACTGCTGGTGCGTGACGGTGCCACGCTGGTGTGCGTGCCATGAGCGCGATGACGATGCCCGCTTGGCTCGCCGTCGGTGTCTCGATCGCCCTGCCCTGGCTGCTCGGTGCGGCCGCGATCCATTTCTTCACCCGTCGCCTGCGCTTTGGCGCACTGCTCGCGATGGGCTACGGCTACCTCGCGGGCGCGTTCATGGTCACCCTGGTGCTGCGCGCGCTGAGTCTCGCGCACGTCACCTGGACGCTACCGATCGTGGCGTTTCCGGTCGCGGTACTCGCGCTCGGAGCAGCATGGTTGCAGCGCGGCACCGACTGGAGTACGCGCCGCCGCGACGCCCACGCGGCTTGGCGCGCCCTCGCCCGGCCGTTGCGCGCCCTGTTCGTCGTTGCGCTCGTGCTGATCGTGGTGCGTTCGCTCGGGCTCGCGCTGGAAGTCGCGTGGCGGCCGGTGCAGCCCTGGGACGCCTGGTCGCACTGGGCGACCAAAGCCAGGGTCTGGTTCGAGTACGGGCGCATGGTCCCCTTCGTCTCGCCGAGCGAATGGCTGACCCGGGGCGCGCTCATGGCGTTCATCGACCAGCAACCGGGCTATCCCGGAACCGTGCCGCTGTTGCAGGTATGGACCAACCTCTGGCTGGGCTCCTGGCACGACGCGTGGATGAACGCACCGTGGCCGATGCTGTTCACCTCCTTTGGGATTGCGGTCTACGCCCAGGCGCGGCGCGCCGACGTACCGCCGGCTGCGGCCATGGTCTTCACATGGTTGCTCCTGTCACTGCCCTTCCTCGACGTCCACATCGCCCTCGCGGGCATGGCCGACATCTTTCTCGCAGCCGCGCTCGGCATGGTGGCGATGGCCATGGCGCAGGCAGTGCGCACCCACGCCTGGGTCGACATCGGTCTCGCCGTGGTGATGGCGGTGATCGCGGCCAGTATCAAGGTGGAAGGGTTGATCTGGCTGCTCGCCTTCGTGCCGGGCGTGATCGTGGCCGTGCGCCCGCGCCTGGGGCTGCGACTGGTTCTGATCGGAGCGGTCGTCGCCATCGCCTATCTCGCGTTCGGCCCGCCACGCCTGAGGCTCTTCGGCTACACACTGCTGACCCAATTCACCAATGTGTCGCTGCCCGTGGTCCAGCACATGTTCGTGATGGATAACTGGCACCTGTTCTGGTACGCGTGTGTCGCCTGCATCGTGTGGCAGTGGCAACGCTTGCTCGAATCGACGGTTGCGCCGATGAGCGTGGCGATGCTCGGCGGCATCGCGTTCGTCGCGGTGGTATTTTTCTTCAGCAACGCTGGGGGCGGGGTCGACGACGAGACGCTGGTCAATCGTCTCCTGCTCCACCTCGTCCCGGCGCTGGCTTTCTACCTGCTCCTGCTCGTTCGGCCGACGCTGGTAGGAAGGGTAGGCGCCGCGAAGCTGGCTCCCGCGCCCTCGACCTGACGCAGGTTACCCGGGCGCCTTCGCCGGGAGTTCCGTTGCGCGTCACCGGGCGAGGGCACCTTCCTGCAAGCGGCGCGAGCGCGCCACGATGTAGCGGTTCACCCTATGGCGCGCACATCACCACCAGGTCGGGTCCGTCACCCTCCGCGAGCCAACCCGTGGCGACCATGGCGTCGCGCACGGCGCCGTCCGTCATATACCGGTGGTTGGCGTCTGGACGGTTGCTGAACACCCGATAGATCGGTCGCGTACCCGCCGGGCACGTTCCCGCCAACGGCAGGAACATGTGCATGAACGCGGGATCCTCCAGCACGAAGGTCGGGTTGCGCTGCCCGGTGGCGTCGCATTCCGCGGTGCCCCTGCCGAAGAAATGCGAGTCGCCGCTTGCGGGCGGAATGTAGAAGCGACAGACCGGCGATGTGCCGGCTTGAGCGGTGCGATACGCCGTGAAGGTATAGCCGGTCCGAACCCAGCCCTTGATGGCGATACCCGCGTCCAGGGTGGCGATCTCGCCGGGGACGTAGGTGATGAAGTAATGGTCGAGCGAAGCGTTGTAGTACTCCACTACCAGCACCACGGGTGCATTGCCGGTTTCGTAGGCGCCCATATCGGCCTTTGCGCCGACGACGCGGGCAAACGAGCCGCCGCGCTGGTCCGTGGTCAGGTTGAGCGTATTGCTGCCTGCATCGATCGCGGGACTGCCCGGCAGCAACGCCTGCGTCTGGGTCGGGCCGCCGTTGAAGGCGAGGGCGGCAAGCATTGGATCCGGACCCGCGATGTTGGCCGTTCCATTCAGCACGACGCCCGGGCCCGCTGCCTGCACGAGCGAATTGCTGGCCGTCACCGAGAACGGCACGGGGACCAGCGTGCCGATCACGCCGATATCCGGAGATGCTGCAGTGCCGCCGGCGACGATCGACGACACGAGCAGCAGGGTCGGCGGTGTCGCATTGCCGGTGGCGGGGGGGTCGAAAGGCTCGCTGACGAGACCGATGCCGCTGACGCGGTTCTCGTCGTGATTCAACCAATTCGCGACGTTGCCGGCGATCGTCGAGTTGGAGATCGTCGCGGCGACGTTGCCGTCCAGGACCACTGCGCCCACCGACTGGTGCGCGACGTTGCCCGAAATGGTCGAGTCGACGACGGCGAGCTGCATGGCCGGTAGCCCGGGAAAGGTATTGAACGCACCGAGTGCTCCGACAAAGTCGGCCGAGTTGCCGGATATCTCCGACCGCCGGATCGTCAGGCTTTGCGCGTAGCCACCGATGCCGCCGGAGTTGTAGCCTGCATCCAGACTCAACGGAGACGAATCAGCATGATTGTCGATGATGCGCGAATCCTGGATGACGACAGGGCCATGCAGCTCCAACGCGATCCCCCCGCCCATCCCCTCGAGGCCGGCGGCCGGCTGCACCCTGTTGCCGCTGAATATGCTCCGGTCGATGATGACCGTCGCCGCGACGCGTGCCCCACTACAGTTGTCCTTGGCGAGCAGGCCGCCTCCCCTAAACGCCCCGGTGTTGCCGGGCACCACGGGGCGCGCGGTATTGCCAATGAACTGCGAGTTGCTAATCGTCAGCGCCTGTCCCGGATACTGGGCGTTGAAAACTACGCCGCCGCCGTTCTTGCCGACGCTGTCCCGGATCACCACCGCGTCGAGCGTGAGGCTTTTCGTGCTGGCGATCGCACCGCCACCGCTGTCGACAACGTTGCGGCTGCCGTTGCGCAAGGTCATGCCACTGATCGAGACCAGCCCGTCAGCGGGACCGGTCAGCGCCGGGCAGGCCGGTGCATTGGCATCGTTGATCGCGAAGATGCGTCCGTTCGCGTTGCCGTCGATGGTCAGGTTGCTCGCTCCGGGGCCGACGATGGCAAGGGGCGCGTCGATCCGGATCTGCCCCGAGGTCAGCACGATCGTCCCGCTGACGTTGACGATGACTGCGTCCGCACCGGGAGCATTGTTGGCTTGGGTGACGGCGTCGCGCAGGCTGCCCGCCCCGCTGTCGTTGGTGTTCGTGACCGTGAACGTACCGGCCGATGCAGCGAACGAAAAACCCAGAAGCAGCGTGACGATGGCGCGGCTCATGACCTCTCCTGTCGTGGT
>JBDSND010000100.1:0-24489 GCA_039915505.1 Casimicrobiaceae bacterium | reverse complement strand
CTCTTCCACATCGGCGCGCACGGCCGAGATCGGAATGCGCACTGAAAACGTTGCGCCCTGACCCTTGCCGCCGCTTTCGGGGCGGACCGATCCGCCGTGCAGTTCCACCAGGTGCGCACGATGGCGAGGCCGAGCCCGCCGTAGGCGCGTGTGGTCGAGGGTCGTGGACTACACCAAGATCCGGGTATCGGGAATGCACTCCAAGAAGCGCTCCCGCGCGGTCGCGGAATCTTTTTGGCTAAATACAAGCCATGCGCCGATGCAAATCCCTCGGCTGCGTTCGACGCCGATGCCCGATCCATCCCGTGGACTGGCGCGGGTCTACCGCCGGACCTAGCGGCCGGGGGTGTGACCGTGCGATCGAGCCGTCGCAGATTGATGCCCGTCAGGCCACCGGCGGCACGCGGCAGAACGTGCTTTGCGATTACACTGCCTCTATCGTGGCTACACCGGCAGACATCGACCCCGTTCTCGATCCCACGCGAGTCGCCGCACTCCGGTCAACCGGTCTCCTCGACTCGGCGGCCGAGCCCGCCTTCGACCGTTTCAGCCGCCTGGCTGCCACCCTACTTGACGCCCCGATCGCGCTGGTTTCCCTGGTCGACGCCGACCGGCAGTTCTTTAAGAGCAGCGTCGGCCTGCCCGAACCCTGGCAAAGCGCCCGCGGGACCCCGTTGAGTCACTCGTTCTGCCGGCACCCGGTCGCCAGCCGGGAGCCCCTCGTCATCGACGATGCGCGCAATCACGCACTCGTCCGCGATAATCCGGCGATCGCCGCACTTGGCGTCGTCGCCTATCTCGGCGTCCCGCTCATCGCTTCGGATGGGAATGCCCTCGGCGCGTTCTGTGTCATCGATTCCGCACCCCGAACCTGGTCGGCACGCGACCTTGCCGTCGTGCAGGACCTCGCGGCAGCGGTGGTGACCGAGATCGAACTCCGCAACCAAAGGGCCATCGCCCGTCGCGAGGCTTTCACCAGCAGCCTCGCTCACAAACGGTTGCGGGTCGAGCATGCCGTGACCGAGGTTCTTGCCGACGCGGCGAACTTCCTCGAGGCCACGGGACGTTTGCTGGAGGCGATTCGGAAGGCATATGGCTGGCAGTGGTCGGCCATGTGGGTGGTCGACGAATCGGTCGACCGGCTGCGCTTTACAAGCGCGTGTACCGACCTCGCCGCCGAGCTCACCCACTTCGAGACGCTCAGTCGCACGACGATCTTTGCGAGGGGGCTTGGTTTGCCCGGGCGCGTGTGGGACGAGCGCCGTCCGATCTGGGTCGAGGACGTGCAGGAAGACGAGAACTTTGCCCGGATCGGTGCCGCGCGCGCAGCGGGCCTGCACGGCGCCTTCTGCTTTCCCCTCAGCGCGAAAGGCCGCGTAGAGGCCGTCCTGGAGTTCATGTCCCTACAGATCGAGCCGCCGGATCCACCGCTTCTCGCCATGCTGGCGTCGATCGGGCGCCAAGTCGGCCAGTTCCTCGAGCGCAAGCGCGCCGAGGAGGCGCTGCGTCGCAACGAAAGCCGGCTCGCGGCGATCGTGGCGACGTCCCTCGACTGCATCGTCGGCATGGACCACCAAGGCGCGGTGATCGACTGGAACCCCGCTGCCGAGGCGACGTTCGGCTACGCGCGCGAGGAGGCGATCGGCCGCGAGATGGCGGAGCTCATCATTCCTCCAGAGATGCGCGAGCAGCATCGCCAGGGCCTCGCCCGGCATCTCGCCACGGGGCACGACGCGGTGCTCGGCAAGCGGCTCGAACTGACCGCGGTGCGCCGTGACGGAACCGTGTTTCCGGTCGAGCTTGCCATCACCCGCGTTCCTACCGATGCAATGCCGACCTTCACCGGCTACCTGCGCGATATATCCTCGCGCAAGGCTGCCGAAGCAGAGGTGGTGCGCAGCCGCATTCTTTTCCAGGGCATCGCCGACACCACGCCGGACATCCTGTGGCTCTACGACGTCCGCGAGCATCGCGTGGTGTATTCGAATCGAAGCATTGCCGCTGCCCTGGGCTACTCGGCCGAAGAGGTACTGGGGTTGGGCGCGCAGGTCCTGCCCCGGCTCATCGTGCCGGCGGACCTGCCGCATCTCATGCAAGTGATCGCGGGCTTCGACGACCTGGCCGATGGCGACGTCCGCGAGCACGAATACCGCGCACGGCATCGCGAGGGTGGGATGCGGTGGCTGGCAAGCCGCAGCGTGGTGTTCACCCGTACGAGCGACGGACGCCCGCAGCAGGTGCTGACCCTGACCCACGACGTCACCCGGCGAAAGGACAACGAGACCGAGCGCGATCGGCTATTGGCGAGCGAGCAGGCTGCCCGCGCCGAAGCCGAGCGCGCAACCCGCCTCAAGGATGAATTTCTGGCAACGGTCAGCCATGAGCTCCGGACGCCGCTGAGCGCCATCCTCGGCTATGCGCACGTGCTGCGCCGCCGTCGCCTGGACGACGATGTCGCGCAAGGTCTCGAGGTCATCGAGCGCAACGCCCGCGTGCAGACGGACATTATCAACGACCTGCTCGACATGTCGCGCATCATGAGCGGCAAGCTTCGGCTGGAGGTGCAGGCAGTCGACCTCACCAACGTGATCGCCGCGGCTGTCGAAACGGTCCGACCGGCCGCCGACGCCAAGGCCATCCGGTTGGTGCAGACGCTCGATCCGCACACGGGCTCCGTGAGCGGCGACCCGGGTCGTCTCCAGCAGGTGATCTGGAACCTCCTGACCAATGCAGTCAAGTTCACGCCCAAGGGCGGACGCGTGCAGATCGTGCTGGCGCGCGTCAACTCGCATATCGAGATTAGGGTAAGCGATACCGGCCAGGGGATAGCGCCCGACTTCCTGCCCTACGTGTTCGACAAGTTCCGCCAGTCGGATGCCTCCATGGCCCGCCTGCACGGCGGCTTGGGGCTCGGCCTCTCGCTCGTCAAGAACCTGGTCGAGATGCATGGCGGCAGTGTGCGCGCCACCAGCGCAGGTGCGGGCAAGGGAGCGACGTTCGTGGTCGAGTTGCCCTTCACGGCCGTGCGCGCCGACCCACATGAGCGTCGGCAGCAGCCGCAAAGGGCAGGAGGAGGTGCGATCCGCGCCGAGCCCCCCTCGCTCACGGGTATCACGGTCCTGGCCGTCGATGACGAGCACGATACCCGTGAGCTGCTGCGCCGGATCCTGGAGGATCGCGGCGCGCGGGTGATTACCGCGGGCTCCGCGCTCGAAGCACTTGCGGCGCTCGATTCCGAGCGGGTCGACCTGCTCCTGAGCGACATCGGCATGCCCGAAATCGACGGCTACGAGCTGGTTCGCCGCGTACGGACGCGACCGGCCGAGCGTGGAGGCGAGGTTCCGGCGGCAGCGTTGACTGCATTTGCCCGCAGCGAGGACCGCACCACCGCGCTCATGGCCGGGTACCAGACGCATATCGCCAAGCCGGTGGAGCCAGTCGAGCTTGCCGCCGCGGTCGCGAGCCTTGTCCGCCGTACGCCAGGCTGATTCCCACCGCGCGTTTTCCGAATTGACCGAGCAGCCATACGGACTTTCCAAAACCGCCCGCGTCGGGCTGATCTTGCTGCTGGCGCTCGCGTGCGCATTCGCCATCGCTATCCGTTCGAGCGGCGCTTCCTATGAAGAGCGGCTGATCCGTGCCGGGCTGCAAGACGCGCTGGGCGCCGAGGCGCGCGGCCTGCTAACCGAACCCGCGGACGTGCAGGCGGTGTTGCTCGACTATGCGCAGCATCCGGAGTTGCTGGTCAAGGCGAGACTTGCGATCGCCAAGTACGGCGATGACGCCCGCGCGGTGCTCGTGGCCTACGGCTCCGAAGCGGAGTTCCAGGCGATTCTCTCCGCGTATGGCGAGAACGTCGTGCCGGTCATCCAGTACTTCATCGATCACGATCCGCGTTCGGTGCGCAGCGTGCAGGCCGCCAAGGGTGCCGTCGAGCGTCTTGGACAGCGCGCCCAGCAGGTCTGGGAACAGCTTGCGGGACGTCCGCTTGATGCAGGCGCCCCTGAAGCGACGGCGCCAGAATGGAGCCCCACCGCACGCGGCTGGTACGCGATCACGAGCATCCAGGCAGAAGGCCACGATTTCCTCGGCCAGTTCGCGATCGGGGCCGACCGCAAGGCGCAATGGATCCAGACGGAACGCGTGCTCGAAGGACTCACCTCGTTTTTTGCATCGGGTGTCAACCGGGTCGAGCGGAAGTACCGCCTGGACCAGCAGTTGGAAGCCGCCGACCTGTTCTGGGCGGGCGTGGATGCCGCGCTGGTCGTGAGCGCCGCGAAGGCGTTGCGCACTTTGCGTTTGGGGGCGCCCGCGGGCGCGGGCCGTGCCGGCAGCGCGGGGGCGATACGGGGAACACGGCTCGGGTCGGGCCAGGGAGCGAGCGCGACCTTGCGCGAGCGAACCCGGCTTTTCGGCGCACGACTGCTGCCACGCGGCGCGTTGGGCAGGGCGATCGTCAAGACCGGCGCCGTCGGTGCGATGGTCTACCTGGTCGTCATGCATCCCGGGCTGCTGAATAGCGTGTTCGACGAAACCGCACGTGCGCTGGGGATCGACCCGCTGCATGCGCGCCTGATTGGATGGACCGTTTTGATCAGTGCGGCCTTGGCGGTGCTCCTGCCGGTCGTGCGGCTGCTGCTCCCGCCGCTGGTGGTCGCATTACGGCTCTTGGTATCGGCCGTGTTGCACCTCCACGGTGTTTTAAGCTCGCCGCGGCGCGCGCGACATTGAAGGGCCGCGCGCCCTGAGTCGGCTCGTGCCGGCCAGGCGACACGCGGACGCATCCCGCACCGCGGCAGTGCGCTGGCGACTATGCGCGCCGCAGCGCCAGGGCGACGCCCGAGATCGTCAGCACCATCGCCACGGCCTCCCGGATTCCGAGCGGCTCACCCAACACCCACGCTGCGGACACGACCCCCACCACGGGGGTGAGCAGTGTTCCGACCGCTGCAAGGGCAGGAGGCAGCCGCCGCAACGCCGCAAACCAGGTGAGATAGCAAAGTCCCATGGGCACGAGGGTCATGTAGGCGAGCAATCCCCAGCCGAGCGGGCTCAGCCCCCCGAGGTCAGGCTTCTCGTCGACTACGCCGAACGCGATCATCGGCACGCAGCCGATGACGAGTTGCCAGACGAGGAGGGTCAATGGCGGAAGTGCGAGCGGCGCCAGCATCACCGTTCCCAATGCGAACGACACGGCTGCTGCGAGCGCGAACAGCACGCCCGGAAGCTGCGCGGCGCCGATGGCGAGATCGTGGCCGCCGAACAGCAGTCCGAGACCTACTGCGCATAGCGCCAAGCCGACGACACCGCGTGCTTGCGGGCGCTTGCCGAGCAACGGCCATGTCAGCAGCATCGCCCAGATCGGCATGGTGTACACGAGCAGGGCGCCTTGCCCGGCTGCCAGCCACAGCATGGACAGGGTCGAAAAGCCCATCCATGCGAACACGTTCAGGAGTCCCCCCAGTGCCAGGCGTCCGAGCAAGGCACGCGGAACCGCCAGTGATTGACCGAGGGAGCGTGCCAAAAGCGCCAGCAACAGCGCAGCGGTCACGCCCGCCACGCCGCGCGCGAACAGAGGCGGCCATTCCCGCAGAAGAAATTTCATCGCCGGCCAATTCACCCCCCACCCCACTGCGGTCACGATGAGGCAAAGCAAGCCCGCCGAGCGGGAGGACGACAGGCGCGATGGGGGCATGGCGTATCGAGCATAGCCCACGCGGGCGAAGGCGCGGCCAAGGACGTCGCGATCGAAAACGCGAGAATCATCTGTTGCTACCACGCCCTACCGCGCTTGGCTCGATGTGCGGGACTGTTCCGGCCGTATAGCGTGGTGCGCTACCGGTCGGTAGGCGGACTGCGATTCCATGTCTCGCCGCGGTGCGGATCGCGCTTGGCGCTGGGGCCGTGCGACCGACTGCCCCTCGGAAAACTTTTCTCGGCGGTGATGACGCCGGATTGGTGGCGACGGCGCGCAATCAATGGTGCCGGAGAATGGGAGGCCATACAGGTACGCGCCAAACTCATGCACCGCGCCGGCACACCGGAGGAAATGGCCAATGCAGCCTTGCTGCTCTGTTCCGATGCCGGCAGCTTCATCACCGGTGCGGACCTGCAGATCACGGGCGGCGGTCACCTTTAGCCGGGCGAAACGCGGCGGCGCGACCGGTCACCTTAGGTGAAAGATGGCGATTGGGCGATAGGCCGCGAGGATAACGCCCTCGGCGTATCTCCGCGGGTCGCGCGTCCGACGGTTCCGGATCGTTGATCACCGGACTCGCGCAGGACGGCGGTCGATCGCGATCGGCGCTCCCTACCGAATCCCCGCGCGCCGGTCGTTCGCGTCACCGCTTGAAATCGCGAAACCCCGCCGCGCGGGCGAGATCGCCCTTGACGTCCTCGCGGCTACGCTCGTACACGATCTCACGCCCCATGACGCTGCCCGCATAGGCCGCACCGCTACGCGTCGGGGTCAAGTCGCAGCGTACGCTGTGAACCCCTTCGCCGATGACAACCTGGATGCTGTCCAGTCGCTTGTTGAGCACGACGACGTCGAGGAGCTGACCGTTCGCCGTCGCACGCACTTGAATCTTTTCGTCGTTCATGAAGTTTGGCCTTGGTGGCAGTGCGTTGAATAGGCCGAGGATTGCTGCGTTGCGGGCGCTTAGTTGCCGGCGGTGGATAGAACGATTGGAGTGTAATGGCACGCGGCAACCATGACCACGCGCGGGAGCATAGCTACGATGTCATCGACTCACGGCCGATATCGACGCTACCGGCACATGATGCTCCGGCGTCAGTGCCGGGTCGAGCCTTTGCCGGTGCCCCTGGCCCTGGTCGGGACCGCCTCCACTGAAATCTTGAAGGTGCGTTGCTCGTTCGGGTTCATCGCCCCGACCCCCACCAGCTTCCGCGCGATCTCCTCGCCGCGATCATTGAAGATCGAGACGACCACGGTGTACTCCCATGGCTCGCCTTCAGCAGGATGGCGGATGCTGCCTTCGATCGAAAGCGGCGTAAGCGCAGGAGCCTGTGCCACCTCGAGGCCGGCATCGAAGCGCAGGTAGTGACGGCAAGCCGGACACAGCGCAGCGCTTTCGAGAATGGTTTCCTTGCAGTGTGGGCACTGGCGGGTCGCCCCGGGGCTACCCGGGCGAACAGCGCTCATGCGCCGCCACCGCTCCCGGCCGACCCGCGGTCGCTGCCCGGCCTGCCCGGCCTCGTCGAGCGGCCCTCGTCACCGCCGAAGTCGGCCTGGCCGCGCATGCGAGCACCCGATGCGACGGTCAGTGCGCCGGACTTCAAGTCGCCGATCACTACCCCGGTCGCCAGCAGATCGATCCGCGAAGCCTCCTCGACACTGCCTTCGAGCTCGCCCGCGATCGTAACCTTGTCCGCGCGCACGGCGCCGGTAAGCTTGGCGCCCGCTTCGATCGTGAGATCGCCCTGCACGCTCACGTCGCCCTTGAACTTGCCCGCGATGCGCACGCTGCCGCCACCTTCGATCTTGCCTTCGATGGTGATGTCCGAGGCGATCAGTGATTCCTTACGCGTGCCGGCGGCACCGGGGGCGGGCGCAGTGGCCGGTTCCCGGCGCGGTCCGCCACTCTCGGCGACTGGCGCCTCGTTACGGTGGACGGTGGTTCCGGGGGCGGGGGCCGGGGCGAGTTCAGGCTTGGCCGGCGGGTCGAAGCGCGCGGCCTCCCGCGCGTCGGGGACGGACGAGGGTGGCTGTCGGGGAGCTGCGTTATCTTTCCAGAGCGCCATGGCATGGACCTGTCGAGAGAGAGGAGATTCGAGGCTAGCGCTAAAATCCTGCGTATGCAAATCCGGTGGAGGATTGCGACTCCGACGACGTTCCCAGGGTGTACGAGATGAGTTTTTGCGCAACAGGAAAACGCCATGACCCGGGTCGCTTCCGAGATGCCGCGCGCCCTGCGCGCCCCGCGCTCGCGGATGGCGGGCCGATGCAACCACCCGGCCGGTCCTGTCTCGGTCCGAGCCACCCCGCCGAACCGGGCCGCAGCCGACTCCCGGAAGGCGCGACCGATGCTAGCCCACCCTCGGCCTGCCGGTGACACCGTGAGCTCGCATCTGCAGCCCGGCAATACGTCGGGAAGTGGGATCGGTTCGCCGCTGCAAGTGCTGCAGCTTGCGATGTGGTTCGGTCTCGTCGCGGGCGCCTGTGAAGTGACGCTGCTGGGCGTGCGCAAGTACGTCCTGCACCGCCTCATCTTCGTCAGCGTCGACGCCGCTTGGATGGTGCCCCTCGCTGACGTGCTCATCTTTGCGGTCGTCGGCCTCGCGCTGGTCGCGGCCCGTGCGGTCCTTCCAGGCCGCCTCGCGCCTCCCCCGGTGCTGGTGCTTTGCGCACTCGCCGTATTCACCATCTTGCTGATGTACCACCCCCTTTATCCGCCTGCCGGCGCCATCCTGGCGCTGGGGATCGGCATGGCCGTCGCGCGCTTCCTCCATGCGCGCATGCCGGCCTTCCACCACTTTGTCCGCAGATCGCTCCCGGTGCTGCTGGCGGCGCTGTTGATCACCGCGGGCACGACCCAGGCCATGAAATCCGCGGGACCCGGCGATCGCGCCGCTGCGGGCGCAGCATCACCCCGTCGACCCAACGTGCTGCTGATCGTGCTGGACACGGTCCGCGCATCCCATCTCACCGTTTATGGCTACGGCCGTGCCACGACGCCGCAATTGCAGCGCTGGCTGGGCGACGGCGCACGCTTCGAGCACGCCCTCTCCACGGCGCCGTGGACCCTGCCGTCGCATGCCAGCATGTTCACAGGACGGTTCACGAACGAGCTCGATGTCGACTGGCTGGCGCCGCTGGGCGCCGCGCACCCCACCCTCGCGGAGACCTTCGCGCACAACGGCTATGCTACGGCGGGTTTCGTGGCCAACACCCGCTACTGCAGCCGCGAGACCGGCTTGGCGCGGGGATTCGCCCACTACGAGGACTACCCGGTCACGGCTGCGCAAGTCGTCATGAGCTCGTCACTCGGGAGTTATCTCGCCTGGAGCCGCTCCGTGAGGCGCAAGCTGCTGCGCAAGTCTGCCGATGACGTGAATGCGTCGTTGCTGGCGTGGCTGGATGGCCGGGACACCGATGTGCCCTTCTTCGCGTTCCTGAACTACATGGACGCCCACGCCCCGTACCAGCCGCCCGCCCCCTTCGATCGACAGTTCTCGTCCCCGGATGCTGAGAAGCTCGTCGCCAACCTGCGCGAAGACGATGCGGGCATCCCGCTGCCACCGGAGGTCCGCCAGGCCGCCATCGACAAGTACGACGAATCACTGGCCTACCTCGACGATCGCCTGGGCGCGCTTTTCGCGTCGCTCGCCGCGCGGCAACTGTGGGATGACACGATCGTCGTCGTGACCTCAGATCATGGCGAGGAATTCGGCGAGCACGGGGTCTACTACCATGGCAACAGCCTCTATCGCGGCGCGCTCGAGGTGCCGCTGCTGTTGCGCTTTCCAGCGCGCGTGCCCGTTGGCGCGCGCATCGAAACACCAGTGTCCCTCAGGGATCTGCCCGCTACCCTGCTCGACCTCGCCGGCCTGCCCGCGGCCTTGCCGGGCTCCTCGCTGTCCCGTAATTGGGGCGGCATTTCGACCCGCGCCGGCGACGGCGACAAGCCCTTGTTGATGGAGCTCACGCATGCGCTGACCCTGCCCGCGAACACTCCGGTCAGCAAGGGCTCGATGGCATCGGTCCTGCTCGGCGATCTCCGGCTCATCCGTAACGGCGACGGCCGCGAGGAGCTGTACGACTTTCGCCGCGATCCCATGGAGCGCGTGAACCTCGCCGACCAGCCCGCGCACCAGGTAGGCCTGGCAAGGTTGCGCGAGGCGCTCGCTGCCCTGGCAGGTGCCAAGTCCAGACGCGCACCTTGAGGTCCGGGAGATCCATGGTCGGCTCCTGCGACAATCTGCGCGGCCGTGGTTTGTGGGCACGGCGCGTGCCGCCACGCCAACGCAGCCAACCTGCGCACATGCCCATCCCTTTCGTCTTCCCTTGCCCGCCAGGGCTTGGCGACCTCCGAGCCGTTCTCGGTGAGCAAAGCGGCATCAAGCCCGTCGCGAGGCCGTAAACGCTCCGCGCTGCAGAACGCGCCGCCGAATCACGTGTGCTTTGGCAATTCGCCAGCGTTGCAGCGTCCATCGTCGAGCCTTTGCTCGAACGGCGGCGGACGGTGTGCCCCTCCGGCGCGCGGGATGCGCTACCATGCTCGCTTCCTCTCTCGCAACCTGGCATGCAACAACGACTACCGGAGGAGTCCGCGGCAGTTTCGGCGCCGCGTCCCTACGCTGCAACCCGCCTGCTCGACCTATACCGCACCATGGCGCGCGTCCGGGCGTTCGAAGATGCGGCCGAGATCGCGAGCCAGGGGGGCGTACAGGCATGGGGCCTTGCGAGCTCGGCGACGCCCGCCCTCGTTCGCGGCCCTCTCCACCTGTCGACCGGCCAGGAAGCCGTGGCAGTTGGGGTCTGCGCCAATCTTGAGCGGACCGACCTGCTGACGTCGACGCATCGTGGCCACGGTCATACCCTCGCGAAGGGCGCCGACACGCGCCGGATGATGGCCGAGCTCTTCGGACGCGCCACGGGGACCAACAAGGGCAAGGGCGGGTCGATGCATATCGCCGACTTCGGCGTGGGCATGCTCGGTGCGAACGGCGTGGTGGCCGCCGGATTGCCGATTGCGGTGGGTGCCGCCCATGCACTGAAGACCCGCCGCCGGCCCGAGATCGTTGCCTGCTTCTTCGGGGATGGGGCCGTGAATCGTGGCCCTTTTCTCGAGGCGCTCAACTGGGCGGTGGTCTTCCACCTCCCCGTTCTGTTCGTGTGCGAGGACAACCGGATCTCGGCGACCACGCCCACGGGTCCCATGACCGGCGGCCCCGGCGCCAGTGCGCGCGCCCAGAGCCTGGGGGTGGAGGGGGAACGGGTGGACGGCAACGATGTCGAGATGGTGGACGCCATGGCGTCCCGGCTGATCGCGGAGGTCCGCGCCGGCGCGGGCCCGCGCTTCCTGCATGCCGTGACCTACCGGTTCAAGGGACACGTGTCGGTCGATCCGGGGGCCTACCGCGATCCGGCCGAAGTCGCCCGCGCGCTCGAATCCGAGCCCTTGCGCATCGCGCGCGACAAGCTCATTGCCCGGCACGTGCAACGCGCGGAGGTCGACGCCATCGATGCGGCGGCCAAGGCCGAAATCGACGCGGCACTGGCCGACGCCGAGGCTGCACCGTGGCCCGCGCCGAGCGAGGCGTATACCGACGTCCAGACCACCGGGGCGGGGCAATGGCGGTGATGAGCTATTCGCTCGCCGCGGCCACGGCCCTCGCCGAGGCGATGGAAGCCGACGCCTCCGTCGTCGCGCTAGGCGAGGATCTTGGACGCGGCGGCATCTTCGCGCAGTACCGCGGTCTGCAGCAGCGCTTCGGCACCGACCGGGTGATCGATACGCCCATCTCGGAGGCGACCATCATGGGGGCGGCGGTCGGCATGGCACTCGCGGGCCTGCGACCGGTGGTCGAGCTGCGGGTGGTGGATTTCGCGCTCTGCGCCATGGACGAGTTGATCAACCAGGCGGCCAAGAATCGCTTTATGTTCGGCGGCCAGGGCCGCGTGCCTCTCGTCGCGCGCATGCCGATCGGCTTATGGACGGCCTCCGCCGCCCAGCATTCCCAGTCTCTCGAAGCCTGGTTCACCCACATCCCCGGCCTGGTGGTCGTGACGCCGGCGGCGCCCGACGACAACTACGGTCTCCTCGCGAGTGCGCTCGCGTCGGGTGATCCAGTGGTCTACATGGAGCACAAGGAGCTCTGGGGCGTCGAAGGCGAAGTCGCGCCGGGCACCCACGTGCCGCTCGGCAGCGCCCGCGTATTGCGACGCGGGGACGACATGACGATAGTGTCGTGGTCGAAGGCGGTGTCGACTTGCGTCGCTGCCGCCGAGGAGTTGTCCCGCGCCGGGATTGCCGCTGACGTCATCGACCTGCGCACGCTTTGGCCGTGGGACCGCGACACCGTGCTCGACTCGGTGGCGCGTACCGGGCATCTGCTGGTTGTGCACGAGGCCATCCAGGTCAGTGGTTTCGGTGCGGAGATCGCCGCTGCGGCTGCCGAGGCGACCGGTTGCCGGGTACGCCGCCTGGGCGCGCCGCGCATCCCTTCGGGCTATGCGACCTCCCTCGAGAACGAGTCCCGCGTCACGCCCGCGGGCGTGACCGACGCCGCCAGGGCGCTGCTGCGCGCCGGGTCGGCACGTCCTGCCACCGAGGCGCCGCGGGCGAAGCAGGGATGACGCGGGCGCGCACGGCCATCGTCACGGGCGCTGCGAGCGGCATCGGCGCCGCGACCGTCGCGGTGCTGCACGCCCAGGGCTATCGGATCGCGTGCGTGGATCGCAACGGTCCTGGGGTGCGCGCGGTCGCGGCAGCCGCGGGTCCGGACCATCTTGCCATCGAGCTCGACGTTGCCGACGAACCCGCGGTCGTGGCGGCCTTCGCCGACGCGGCACGATCCCTCGGCGCGCTCGATGCCCTGGTCACGAGTGCCGGCGTGGCAGACACCACGCCATTCATGGAGCTCGACGCCGCAGTGTTTCGCCGGGTCTACGATACCAACGTGGTCGGCACCTTCCTGTCGATCCGCGAGGCCGCCCGGTACATGGCGCCCGGCGGGCGCATTTGCACAGTGGCCAGCGTGGCCGGCCTGCGCGGTGGCGGCCTGTCCGGCACGGCCGCTTACGCCGCCAGCAAGGGAGCCGTGCTCGCCCTCACCAAGAATGCCGCCCGCTCCCTCGCCGCGCGCGGCATCGCGGTCAATACCATTGCCCCGGGGGCAACGCTGACACCGATGATCGCGCACGTCTTTGCCGACCCCGCGCATAGGAAGCGCGTCGAGTCGATGAGCGCGCTCAACCGTGCCGCCGAGCCCGAGGAGATCGCCCGCGTGATCGCCTTCCTCGTCTCTCCCGATGCAGCGTATATCGACGGGGCGACCCTGGTAGCGGATGGCGGGCTGTGCATGTATTGACCCGTCGTCCGTCGACGTTTCCGCTTTCAACACGCCCCTGCCGCAGCACCCGCCCAAAACCAGGAGACACCACGATGAGCTTCGACCGCCGCAAGTTTGTGCAAACCGTGGGTGGCGCCGCCGCGCTCGCCGCCCTTCCCGTCCGCCCGTCCTTCGGCCAGGCCGCCGAGTTCCAGCTCAAGTGGGCCAACAACATCCCGGCCACGCATCCGAGCACGGTGCGCGTGCGCGAAGCCGCCGAGAAGATCAAGGCCGAGACCAAGGGACGCGTCGACATCCAGGTCTTTCCGAACAATCAGCTCGGCGGCGACACCGACATGCTCTCGCAGGTCCGCTCCGGCGCGGTCGACTTCTTCCCGCTGTCCGGCCTTATTCTGCAGACCCTCGTGCCGCTGGCCGGTATCAACGGCATTGCCTTTGCGTTCAAGGATTACGCGACTGTTTGGGCCGCGATGGACGGCGATCTGGGGGCCTTCGTTCGCGCTGCCAATGCCAAGGTCGGGCTGCACACGTTCGACAAATGCCTCGACAACGGCTATCGCAACATCACGTCCTCGACCAAGCCCATCGGGACGCCCGAGGACCTCAAGGGCTTCAAGATTCGGGTACCGGTGAGCCCGCTCTGGACGTCGATGTTCAAGGCCTTCGGCGCGTCACCCGCCAGTATCAATTTCAGCGAAGTCTATTCGGCGCTGCAGACCCGGGTGGTGGAAGGCCAGGAGAACCCGCTGTCGATCATTCAGATCGCCAAGCTCTACGAAGTCCAGAAATTCTGCTCCATGACCGGCCACATGTGGGACGGCCAATGGGTGCTCGCCAACGGCAAGATGTGGGCGGCGCTGCCCAAGGACATCCAGGCGATCATCGCCCGGAACGTGAACGAGGCGGTGATCAGGCAACGCGAGGACATGGCCAAGCTCAACGACACCGTCGAGGCCGACCTCAAGTCCAAGGGCATGCAGTTCAACTATCCCGACAAGAATGCGTTCCGCGCGGTGCTCACCAAGGCCGGTTTCTACGAGGAATGGAAGGGCAAGTTCGGCGCCGAGGCATGGGCCAAGCTCGAGCAGTACGCGGGCAAGCTGGCGTGAGCCTCCAGCACCGATGAGCCGGGCTGAGGGGGGCGCGCTCGCGCCTCCCATGCGCGCGTGAATGTCGCCCCGGCCGGCGGCGCGCGCGTCCGCTTCCCGCGCCTGGACCGGGCCCTTGCCCAGGTCACCGAGATCCCAGCCGCCGTGCTGGTGGTGCTCGAGATCGTCATCCTATTCTCGGGCGTGGTCGCCCGCTACGGGCTCAACCGGCCGCTGACCTGGTCGGACGAGCTCGCGTCTGTGCTCTTCCTATGGCTCGCCATGCTCGGGGCGGTGATCGCCCTCCGACGCGGCGAGCACATGCGCCTTACCACGTTCGTCGGGATGCTGCCCCCTGCACGGCGGGCGTGGGTGGAGACGTTCAGTTCGCTGGTCGTCATCGTGTTCGTGCTGCTGCTCCTCGGGCCGGCCTGGACGCACGCCGCCGACCAGTGGGTGATCCTTACCCCCGCCCTGGAAATCCACGACGGACTGCGCGTGGGCGCGGTCGCGGTCGGCCTGGTGCTAATGATGGTGATCGCCATTGCGCGCCTCGCCGACCGGGCGGAGCTGCGCCACGTGATCTCGGGACTCGCACTGCTCGCGGTCGTGGGCGCGGCCCTCTGGTTCGCACGTCCCGTGCTGGCCCCCCTCGGCAACTGGAATCTGCTCCTGTTCTTCGTCGTGCTGGTCGCCCTGCTGGTCGCGATGGGGGTGCCGATCGCCTTCGTCTTCGGTGTGGCGACCCTCGCGTACCTCGCCCTCACGACCCGCACGCCACTCACCATCGTCGCAAGCCGCATGGATGAGGGCATGTCGACCCTCATCCTGCTGTCGGTGCCGCTGTTCGTGTTCCTGGGCGTGCTGATCGAGATGACGGGCCTTGCGCGCGCCATGGTCGATTTCCTCGCGTCCCTGCTGGGCCACGTGCGCGGGGGGCTGCAATACGTATTGCTGGGGGCGATGTACCTGGTCTCGGGGATCTCCGGCTCGAAGGCCGCCGACATGGCTGCCGTGGCGCCGGCCCTGTTTCCGGAGATGAAGCGCCGCGGCGCCCACGAAGGCGACCTGATCGCACTGCTGTCGTCGTCGGGGGCCATGTCGGAGACCATTCCCCCCTCGCTGGTGCTGATCACCATCGGCTCGGTGACCGGCGTGTCCATCGCGGCGCTATTCACCGGGGGCCTGATGCCCGCGCTGGTTGGGATGATCGCGCTCGGCGTGGTCGTGTACTTCCAAACCCGCCGCGAAGACACGAGCGGCATCGCCAAGGCGTCCGGACGCGCGATCGGCAGAATGTTCGTGATCGCCCTGCCTGCGCTGGCGCTGCCGTTCGTGATCCGCACGGTGGTCGTGGAAGGCGTGGCGACCGCCACGGAGGTCTCGACGATCGGCGTGGTGTATACCGTGATCGTCGGCATCGTGATCTACCGTCAGTTCGACGTGAAGCGGGTCCTGCCACTGCTCGTCGACACGGCGTCGCTCTCGGGTGCGATCCTGCTCATCATCGGCTGTGCCACCGGCATGGCGTGGGCGCTCACCCAATCGGGCTTTTCCCGCCAGCTGGTGGCGATCATGCAGGCGATGCCCGGCGGCCAGGCCGGGTTCATGGCGATCTCGGTGATTGCGTTCGTAATTCTCGGCAGCGTCCTGGAAGGCATTCCGGCGATCGTGCTGTTCGGTCCGCTGCTGTTTCCGGTCGCCCGCGCCCTCGGGGTCCACGAGGTGCATTACGCCATGGTGGTCATTTTCGCGATGGGCCTCGGCCTCTTCGCCCCACCCTTCGGGGTCGGCTTCTACGCGGCCTGCGCGATCGGCAAGGTCTCTCCCGATCTCGCGATGCGCCGCGTCTGGGTCTACCTCGGTGCCCTGTTCATCGCCCTGATCGTCATCGCGGCCGTGCCGTGGATCTCCATCGGATTCCTGTGATGCCTCGGGTGCTGCTCCCCGGCGTGGGCATCCTTTGCAGCAAAGCGATGGAAGCAGTGCGCGGCCGGGTCGACTCTGACACCACGCAAGCGCGACAACCCGCAGAGGTCCTATGAGCTCCTTGCGTACATCATCGCAAGGAGTACGCGATCGTCACCGGCGATGCGGCCGCGAGCAGCGGCCCGCTCACCATGACAGCGCACCGCTGGCGCGACACCATGGCTTTCCTGCGTAGCGGCGGTCTCGCCAGGGAGAGATCGACTACGAGCGGGCGCGTGCAGCCTGTCGGGCTTCACCGTCCGCGGCTCAGAGGTTCCCGTCGGGCAAGATCGACGCCGTGCGGCTCTCGCCTGTCGACGGCGATCATCTCGGACCGCCGCACCAGCCGTCGGCCAACGCCGGAACCTGCGATTCGCCGCAATTCTCGGTCGGGACACGCCCAACTCGAACACCGTCCGACACGCACAAAAAAAGGGTCAGCAAAAAAAACAGGGTCAGAGTCGACTTCCGACCGGTGATGCACGGAAGAGCAGACCGCGGTCGGCCGCTACCCGCGTCGCACGCGTCGTGTCGTGCCAAGCTCAGTGACGGAGCCGACGCGCTGAGCGTATGCATTGGGCCACACCCGGAGAGCAGTCGCTTAAAAAGTCGAAGCTGACCCTCGTTCGCTGTTTGGAGTTAGCCCGCGTAACGTAGACGCTTCAAAGTCGAGTCAGACCCTCGTTTCGCGTTCCGACGAACGAGCGGCGCCGGCGAAGATCACCAAGCGCCGCGACTCCGGTTCGGAAAAGACTAGGAGGCGCCCTTCTTCCCGGCGCCTGCACTGCTTTTTTGCTTTGCTTCTTGCCGGCCCAGCTCTTCCTTGGTCGGCTTGACCTTTTTTGGTGTTTCCGCCTGGACCTTTTCTTTCTTTTCTTTCTTCACTTTTTCTTTCTTCACTTTTTCCTTCTTGACGACCGGCCCTGCCAATGCCAGCTTCGCCTTCCGCTTTTCCTGCTTGGCCTCGACATCGAGTTGCTTCCTGGTCTTCTGGTGCTGACGTCGGGCCTTGAGCATCGACGCATGACTCATCTTGCCTCCGAAATAAAGGATTGAACGCGATTGCAGTGTGATCCGATTTTCCGTTCTTGGCGACCGGACCCCATTGAGTTCGGGAGACGCCCCGGGCAGGTGTACACCCAGTTTGCTCCGGGCTCTGCTATCAAATCACGTTGCGCTCGCGCAGCGGCTGCCCGTCCAGCAGGCGCTGGGGCGCCAGTCCCGCCAGCGACGGTGCATCGCTGTGCCCACCGGCGACTAACGCCGCCAAGGCGCCGCCCACGGCCGGTGCCTGCTGCATGCCGTGGCCGGAGAAACCGCAGGCGGTGAATGCGTTGTGCCAGCCCGGCAGCGGACCGGCCAGACCGTTGTGATCGAAGGTGTTCATCTCGTAGTACCCGGCCCAGGCCGATCGCACCCGCAGCGCCTCGAAGGCCGGCACACGCGCCGCCAGCACCGGCCAGATCAGGTCGTCGAACAGGGCGTGGTCGACGGCTTCGAGCGGCGCCTCGTCGGGATCAACACCGCGCGGCGGCGCGCCGGCGATGAAGCCGCGCCCTTCGGGTCGGACCCAGATCCCGCTCGGGTCGATGACCAACGGGCAACCGGGCAGGACCGCCGGGCTGTCAAGTACGAAGACGTCGCGTTTGCGCGCGGCAACGGGAAGGGTGACACCGAGCGCCGCCGCCAGGGGTGCCGACCAGGCGCCGGCCGCGATCACGACCGCATCGGCCGCGAACACCGTGCCATCCGCGCAGCGCACCGCCGACACCCGATCACCCACGGTCTCGAACCTACTCGCTTCGGCACCGACGAACCGACAGCCGCAGGCGGTCGCATTGCGCCGGAATGCCTGCAGCAGCGCCGGGCCATCGAACCAGCCCTCGCCGGCGAGGCCAAGCGCGCCAAGCGCGAGGTCGTCGATGGCGAGCCACGGATAGCGTGTCCGCAGGGCTACGACATCGAGCAGCGCGATATCGGCGCCGGCCGCGCGCTGCACGACATGGTTCTGGCGCAGCACCGGCGCGCCCTCCGCCGTGGCCAGGAACAGGTAGCCTGCCTCGACGAGGCCGATTTCGGGCAATTCTGCGCCGATCCCGAGTTCGACACCGAGCCGACGCAGGAAGTCACCGCTCCAGCGCGACAATGCGATGTTGATCGGCGTCGAATACTGCAGTCGGATCGAGCTCGCCGACAGGGCGCTCGACGCGCGCCGTTAGGTCGGGTCGCGCTCGAGCACCGTCACCCGCGCGTCGTGGTCCCGCGCAAGGAAACACGCCGTTGCGGCGCCGATCACACCGCCGCCGACAATCACTACACTGGGTGCCATCGTTAGAGAGGCGCAGGTCATCTCGACCGACCCACCCTACTATGACAACATCGGCTACGCGAACCTCTCGGACTTCTTCTGCGTCTGGCTGCCTCGTTCCCTAATGTAGTCCTTCCTGATCTGTGGCCTGCCGTCGGCAAGCCCTTGATTGTTTGCGTGCGGGGGCCTGCAACCGGACCCGTCTACACGTGAAATCCGCGGCGGGCCGTCAGGAGGGGCGAGAGCAATATGCCCCGGATTGATCTCCAAGCGGCCGCTCAATCGCCTTCACAGCCGCCCCGGAGCGATGTCTTAGCGACGAGTAGGCCGTCACGTTCCCCGAGCGCTTTCGACAAGACCTCGAGCTGCAAGCGGCGAACACGCGGCGCGCCCGCGAGTCGTACGAGGAGCGTGATGCTTACCGATGGTTTCGGCGTGATCGCAGAGCCACTCCACCCGCCGCGAGCAGGATCAAGCTAAGCACCGACAGCGCCCATTGCTGCAGCGTCGGAATCGGTGTCGCAGAACTCGGCGGGGGCGGAGGCGCCGATGTCACGGTGAGGCTCGCCGAAGCCGTTGCGCCGCTGCCGCCCTCGTTCGAGGTCACGTTCCCGGTCACGTTGTTGTACGTCGCCACCGCCGTAGGCGTGACGTTCACGCTTAAAGTGCACGAGGCGCTCGCGGCCAGCTGCGCGTTCGCCAAACTGATGCTACCCGAGCCAGCGATCGCGGTGACCGTTCCCCCGCCGCAGCTGCCGCTGAGGCCGTTCGGCGTGGAAATCAGGAGGCCCGCCGGCAGCGTGTCGTTAAAGCCAACGCCGGTGAGCGACGACGTGTTCGGATTGTGGATCGTGAAGCTGAGCGAGGTCGAAGTGTTGACCTGGATCGTCCCTGCCCCGAAGGCGCTCGTGATTGTGGGTGGGAGGGTCGCGCCCTGGAGCGCAAAGATCTGCACGCGGTCGAGGCCCGGGTCCGAGACGACGATGTTTCGCGATGCAGGGTCGACCGCCACCCAGGCTGGGAACGAGAACTGCCCATTGCCGCCGCCCGACGAGCCGAACTGGCTGAGGTAGCTGCCGGCCGAGTCGAAGATCTCGACGCGCGCGTTCAGCAAATCCACCACCACGATGTTATGGCTGGTGGGGTCGATGGCTACGCCTGAGGGGCTTTTGAATTGGCCGTTGCCGCTCCCCAATGACCCGAATTGGCTCAGGTAGTTTCCGGCGGAATCGAAGATCTGCACACGATTGTTGCTGACGTCGGAGACGACGATGTTCCGACTCGTGGGGTCGACCGCGATGCCGAAAGGACCGTTGAACTGGCCATTGCCGGTGCCTAACGAGCCGAACTTGGCGACGAAGTTTCCTGCGGCATCGAAGATCTGCACACGATTATTGAATGTGTCTGCAACGAGGATGTTTTGGCTGACCGGATCGACTGCGACGCCTTGTTCGGCGAATTGTCCGTCTCCGCTGCCGAAAGAGCCGAATTGGCTCAGGAAGCTGCCGGCGGAATCGAAGATCTCCACACGAAAACTGGTGGCGGTGTCTCCGACGACGATGTGGTGGCTCGTCGGATCGACCGCTATGCCGTTCGAGTTACCGAATTGCCCGGCGCCGGTGCCGGACGATCCGAACTTGCTGATAAAGGTACCAACGGAATTGAAGATCTGCACACGACTATTGGCAGCGTCTGCGACGATGATGTTGTGGCTGGTCGGATCGATCGCCACACCCTCCGGAAGTCTGAATTGTCCGTTGCCGTTGCCTGTCGAGCCGAACTGGCTCAGATACACGTAGGTTTGAGCGAAGGCCGCGCTCGCGAACAGCGCCGCGGCAAATCCCAAGGCAAACCGCAACACGCGAAGCAACGAAGTGCAATCGAACACACGGCAACTCTTCATGAAACCCTCCCCCGATGCGTTTTCTCCGGCGTGCACCGACCACTGCCCCGAGCAGAGCAGTGCCTGGCGACCTGGCTCTTGGTACGCTGACCTTCCGCTTGCCTTACACCATGCCAACAGCGCCTGACCGGGTCCTTAGAATCAACGTCGTGGGTATTGCCGTCCACCGGGATGTAGCGAACCGGCAACACTTGAGCGCCGCCAGCAGCCCGATGCGGTGCAGGGCGCCGTACGGCAAGCCGACCTTTGTCCCGCCTCGCGCATGGAGCGAATGCGGGCCCCAAATCCTCCGCGCGTCTTATCGTATCCCCCAGAAGTTGTCAAGCGACATCCGGTTTCGCGCATTGAGGCGACAGCTACCTTTACGCACCCCGCGGTCGGCGGCACGGGTCCATGGTGGTTGGTTGTGAAATCGTGCGGTGCCGGCTTTGTCGCGGCTCAATGGTCGAGGTGAATGCACTTGACTACGCCTGCACTCCGCACAGGATCGTGGTGCGGCGGTCTGCACCGGAATGGCGGCACGACACGCAGATATCGGTCGCAATAGTGCTCGAACATGTGCGCGGGGTGTTGACCGCTCCCGATGTGATTGCACAACGAGCGCGAGGCAATCCAGCGCCGCTGAAAGCATGCGGGAACCATTACCGCCCGATCCAGAGTACGAAAGTGTTCCGCGATCGCCAAGCCGAGTGGTTGACGGACGCGGTAGCGAAGATGGGACACTCGACCGCCCTGGCCGAGAGACTGCGCAAAACGGAAGCCGAGTGAGACGCGCTAAGGCGCGCCAGGACGGGCGCCAGTGTGGCGCCGCCGCCTTCGGCCATCCGGGGTCAGGTTCGCGCTCTGGTGACCGGACTGGACGTCGCCTTGTGTGCGGAATGTTGCCCGCGCTCGCGACGCCGTCGCGCCATGCTGGGCGATCTGTAGCTTGTCGAGGACGGCGGCGCGGTCTACGCCGAATGTGACAACCGCCGAGAGACTATTGCTAGCCGTCGGCGGCTTGTCGATGGGTCGGGTTGCTGGGGCCTGCAAGCGGAACTGCATGTTCAAATCCGGCACTTACGCGGATTACCAAGCGGTTGCGGCCGGAGAGCGGAGTCTAGAGTTCGCTCCCCGCTTAGGTGCCTGCGGCATCATTACTAATCGCGACGCATCCCGTTCGAACCACTGCCCCCAAACCTTCCAGCGGCATCCGCAAGGACAGCCCCTTCCTGCACCTGGGACACAAAGGAGCAGGACTTTTCGCCGAGGGGGCCTGTCAATTGGAGTTGCTCTGCGGCACCCCCGGGGGGCGCCCGGTGCTGCGGTCGATTGCCCGAGAGGCAGGTAGGATGGCGAGCAAACTTTCGCTGTTTGCGGCCGAATGAACAGCGAATACGGGGGTGCGGCGGCATAGTTGCCTCCGCCATTTCCGCACCGGCATCGCGCGCCTACACCCCACGCGGGAACCGTGACCGGTTCGCATCGAGCCACGCAGCTAAGGGCGCCCAACCGTCACACCAGCTATTGCTTCCATTGGAAGGATAACTGCGGCCAAATCCTTGGCCCCGTATCCGAGCCCTGCCGCCTCGATGTAACACTGCTGCGCGAGCGTCGGAAGAAGCATCCGTACGCCCGCCAACTTTGCCGTCGAAATCACGCATTCGAGGTCCTTGATCATCATGGCCAAAGCAGACGCAGGCTCGTAGTTGGCACGCAAGAAATGATTGGGAACGACTCGTTCCAGGGTATTGCTCCGCGCGGAACTGGCCTTCAGGACGTCGTATAGCCGTTCGGGTTCGAGGCCGAGTTTCGTGCCGAGCACCATCGCCTCGGCGATGAGAACGTGAAGTGTTCCGGTAATGAGGTTATTGCAAAGTTTCGCTGCTAGGCCATTGCCCACATCGCCTAGGTGAAAGATGTTTCGGCCAAGCAGTTCGAGCACCGGGCGGGCCTGAGCCACGTCGGCCTCGCTGCCTCCCACCATGATGGTCAGCGTCGCCGCCGCGGCCCCAACCGGCCCGCCGCTGACTGGAGCATCGATGTAACCCAGCCCTCCCTCGGCCAGACGACCCGCGATCATCCGCGAAGTTGCCGGATCGATCGTCGCAAAATCCACGCAGAGAAGTCCCCTCCGTCCGGACGCCAGCGCCCCCTCGGTTCCGAGAAATGTTTCGACCGAGTGCGCAGGCGACACGCGGCACGAACAGAGCACGTCGACCGAGGCAGCAAGCTCGCGCGTAGAATTCGCAAAGCTCGCGCCCTCATCTAGCAGCCTTTGAACATTGGTGGTCGCGCGACTATGAACTATGAGTTCATGACCCCCGCGCAACAAGTTGAGCGCCATGGGCATTCCCATTAGTCCGAGTCCGACGAATCCAATCCGCATGACGTTCTCCTCGCTTTCCGCGACCCAGGTTATGCTTCAATTGGGACTAACGCCGCAATAGTCGGCGTGCGAGGGCGAGTTTATGTCAGTTTGCGAGCAGATTGCGGTTGTGATCGGCGGGGGAAATGGCATTGGCGAGGCGACCTGCGAGCTGATGCACGAGCGGGGCTGGCACGTGATTGTCGCGGACCGGGACAGTAGTGCGGCAGCCCGTGTCGGTAGCAGGCTTGGGCGGCCTGCGATCGTCACCGACGTTTCGGTGCCCGCTGCCGTGGAGCAGGCAGCCGCCGACATTGAGTCGACATGGGGGCCGGTGACCGCTCTCGTCGTGGCGGCGGCGATCTATCAGGACGTGTTGCCTCCTGAGAAGCTTCCTATGGAGGTGTGGGATCGCACCGTCCAGGTCAATCTGACGGGCACGTATCTCGCTAATCGCGCATTCGGCACACGTATGGCCGCGAGGCGAGCAGGTAGCATCGTGAACATCGCATCGATCGCAGCGATAGCATCGATGCCGGTGCACGCCTATGGGACCAGCAAAGCTGGTGTCGTGGCGCTAACCCGAAACCTAGCAGGCGAGTGGGGTCGCTTTGGTGTTCGGGTCAACGTCGTGTCACCGGGATCAACACTGGTCCCCCGTGTGGAAGCACGTCTCCGATCAGGACGCTACGCTGCGGACCCCGGCACGTTCACCGCCCTCGGCAGAATGGTGCGGCCGATCGAGGTAGCCGAAGCCATTGACTTCCTCGCGTCCAGCCGTGCCTCGGCGATCACTGGAGTCAACCTCGTCGTGGATGCTGGGTGGGACGTGGCATGCACGTGGGCGCAACACGGCGGAGTGCCGCAACCGCCCAGGACAGACGATCAGTCGTAGGCGGCGGCAAGTACCGCCCGTGCGGCTGCCACGGCTCGCTTTAGCCGCACGGCCGCAGGCACCTCGCGCGCGAGCGCTGCCGTAGGTATCTCGAGTGCGACGGGAATCCCTCGAGGCAGCGCGCGCAACAGCGCCACCAGATCGATCCCTCCCTCGCCCGGAAACATGCGCTCACTGACGGCTGCATGCAGCAGCGCGTCGCGGTGGTCGCTGAAGTCGCGCGGCGCATCGCACAACTGGAGATAGCGAAACCAATGTCGTGGCAGTGCGGCCAAATCACCGTGTTTGCTGCGCGACCGGTCGAAATGAAGCGCATCGACTGCGATTCCGAGGTTTGGCTTCCCAACGCTTTGTACCAAAGCTGCGGCCGACGGGATATCGGACACCGTCATCCACGGCACGAACTCAAGATCGACGGTAAGCCCGAAATCCGCTGATAGCTCGGCCAGGTGGCCGAGTCGATCCTGTGCCCGTGCCCAGTCAGGGTCGTCCACGGTGGCGAGCACATGCCGCGCACCCATGGCAGCTGCAGCCTCAAGGAAAGGCGAGAAGGCTGACATGTCGGTCTCGGGCGTCAACCGGGCACCGCTCGCATCCAGCGCCTGGAGGCCGGTATCACACAGGCATGCGCAAGTCTCCCTACGCAACGCCGCACTTTCGAGTAATGGAGCAGGATCACGCCCCGGCTGGCCGTTCAACAACCTTAGGCCGACCATCCGGAAACCTGCCACGGCAGCAGCACGTACCATGTCAGGCGGTGCGAGCTCGGGAACCGTATAGTACGAGAGCGACAGCGGGATGGCCGAGGAACCGCTTGTCATTGCGCGGCCGCGCGCCCTTTTCGCAGGAGCCGACGCGCATTCTCTGCGAGGACAGGATCAATTGGACCGTGGTCGCCGGAGTCCGACTGATCCCATCCCGCGAAGTTGGTGCCATAGGTCA
>JBDSND010000078.1:0-10414 GCA_039915505.1 Casimicrobiaceae bacterium | reverse complement strand
CGACCTCAGCTCTCGGGCCTCCGCGCCACACGGTCAGCACTCTGACCGCGTATGGGTGTTTGTCCTACGGCGCTTCGCGAAGTCCCTATGTTAAAGGTGTGTCATCCGCAGGGATTGACCACCATCGGCAGGGACACATCATGCGCATCGACACCCGGGCATCATGGGGGGAGATCCCCCCGTGGGAGCACCTCGTCCAATTCTATTCCGACGAAACCGCTTTCCTGGATACGCTCGAGGGATTCATCGGCGGGGGACTGCGCAGTGGGGACAGCGCCATCGTGATCGCCACGCCGGAACATCTCTCCGCCCTCGAAACCCGTATGGCTCGCGGCGGCATCGATGTCGAGCGGGCACGGCAGCGTGAGCAGTATGTCCCGCTGGACGCTGCGGCCACGCTCGATCTTTTCATGGTCGGCGTTCGTCCCGACCCTGAGAAGTTCATGGCCGTGCTCGAGCATCTCCTCGCCCGCGCCCAGCAAGGCGAATGGAAAGTGCGGGCCTTTGGCGAGATGGTCGTGCTGCTGCTGGCGCGCGGCAATGTCGACGCCACCCTTGAGCTTGAGCACCTCTGGCAAAAGGCCTGCGCCAAGCACGGGCTTTCGCTCCTTTGCGCGTATCCGGCCTCGGTCGCCGGCGAAGCCGAGCAGGTCGAGCATATCTGCCGCGCGCACTCGCGAGTGCTCGCGCACTGAGGCGCATTTGCGCGCACTAACGGAGCGCACCTGCGTTGCACACGGGTGCGAACGCGCCGAAGTCCCTAAATTGCGCGTCGTGGGCACTCCGTCGGCTGTCGCGACGCCCTCGTTGTCCTAGCTTCGTGAACGCCATGCACAGTCCTCCTTCCATCGATGTGATCTCAGACATGGTCTGTCCCTGGTGCTTCGTCGGCAAACGGCGCCTCGACGAGGCGCTGAGCCGCGCGGGGGTCGCCAGTGCGACGGTGCGCTGGCATCCTTTCGAACTCAATCCGGAACTCCCCGAGGCGGGCATGGATCGTCGTGCCTATCTTCGGGCGAAGTTCGGCGACGCCGACGGTGCGACCACCTACGCGCGAGTCCGGGAGGCAGGGGCGAGCACGGGCATCGACTTCGCGTTCGAACGCATCGTTCGCCAGCCGAACACCCGCGCCGCGCACCGTCTGGTGTGGTGGGTGCAAAGTCAGGGCCAGGATGCAACCGCGTTGATGGATCGGCTCTTCCGCGGCTACTTCCTCGAGGGACGCTCCCTCGCGGGCCACGATGCGCTGCTCGCGCTCGCCGCCGAGGCTGGCATCGATTCCGTGGCGGCGGGCGCATTCCTCGCAAGCGATGCGGGCGTCGCGGAGGTCCGGAAGGCCGAGCAGCGGGCGCAGGAAATCGGCGTTTCCGGCGTTCCGTTTTTCATCTTCGCGCAGCGCCTCGCCGTCTCGGGTGCGCAAGGCGTTGATCTCCTGGTCGACGCGCTGCGACAAGCGTCGTTGCCAGATCCGGCGGCGGCGGCGACCTGAAGCTAGCGTTGCCGGTTCAGTGGATCCGGCGCGCTTCCTCCCCGCCGAAAGCGTTGCCGGTTCAGTGGATCCGGCGCGTTGCCTCCCCGCCGCGCTAGACTCGCGGCCGCGACGTTCCTCGTCGCCTTGCCACAGGAGCCCCGATGCGTGCGACGACCCGCATGGCGTGGTTGTCGATCTTCACCTCGCTCGGCACCATTGCGCTCAAGTTCACCGCCTATTTCCTGACGGGATCGGTGAGCCTGTGGTCCGATGCGCTCGAGTCGCTGGTCAATCTTGCCGCGGCTACCGTCGCGTTGGGCGCCCTGACGGTCGCGGCGCTGCCGGCGGACGAGAACCACGCCTTCGGTCACGACAAGGCCGAATATTTTTCGAGCGGCGTGGAAGGCACGCTCATCCTGATCGCCGCGGCATCGATCATCTGGTCCGCGACCCAACGCTTTCTCAATCCGACGCACCTCGAGAATCTCCTGCCCGGAATCATCGTCGCCGTGCTTGCCGGTGCGCTCAATTTCGTGACCGCGCGGGCCATGCTGCGGGTCGCGCGGCAGCACGACAGCATCGCCATCGAGGCCGATGCGCGCCATCTGCTCACCGATGTCTGGACGTCCGTGGGTGTGGTCATCGGGCTGCTGGTGGTGATGGTCCACCCGGCGTGGACGTGGCTCGATCCGGTAATCGCAGTGGCCGTGGGCATCCACATCATCTTCACCGGGGTATCCCTTTTGCGCCGCTCGGCGGACGGACTCATGGACGCGGCGCTGCCCGTGACGGAGATCCAGCAAGTGGAGCGACTCATCACCGCGAGCCTGCCGGCGAGTGCGAGCTTCCATGCGCTGCGCACGCGCAAGTCGGGAGCCCGGCGATTTATCGAGCTGCATCTCCTGGTGCCCGGTTCGATGTCGGTCGCGGAGTCGCACGCGTTGTGCGATCGCATCGAAGCGGCGATCGATCTGCAGCTCAAGAATGCGGCGACGACCATCCACGTCGAGCCCCGGGAAAGCCAGCTCGCCCATCCCTGACAGGCCCGGCATCGAGGTCCGATAACGGCGAGTAACAGCGCCGGGCGACCCGCATAATCCGTCCATGTCACTCGATGCCACCGGTTGCTACCGCGCCCTGGTCGCCCACGATCCGCGCTTCGACGGACGTTTTTTCGTGGGGGTGTCCAGCACCGGGATCTATTGCCGGCCCGTATGCACCGCGCGCACGCCGCGGCGGGAGAACTGCCGCTTTTTTCCCAGCGCGGCGGCGGCCGAGGTCGCCGGCTTCCGGCCGTGCCTGCGTTGTCGTCCGGAGCTCGCGCCCGGTCACGCGAGTGTGGACAGCAGCGCGCGGCTCGCCCACGCCGCGATCGGCTGCATCGAGGACGGCGTGCTGGAGGCCGGCGGCCTCGAAGCGCTGGCGGCGCGACTTGGGGTCACCAGCCGGCACGTCCGGCGGGTGTTCGCGAGCGTGCTCGGCGTGTCGCCGGTGGCTTTTGCCCAGACGCACCGGCTGCTGCTCGCGAAGCGCCTCCTCACCGATACCGCGCTGCCCGTGACCGAGATCGCGTATGCCAGCGGGTTCGCAAGCGTGCGCCGCTTCAACACCCTGTTTCGCGCGCGCTATCGCCTTGCGCCGGGCGTTTTGCGCCGGCACGCCAGCACGCTCTCGCCGGCGGCGCCGTTGACGTTCGAGCTCGCGTACCGGCCACCCTACGACTGGGCCGGCATGCAAGGCTTCCTGGCGGCGCGGGCCATCGAAGGCGTCGAATCGGTCAGCCCGCAACGCTATGCCCGCACCTTGCAGGTCCGCCACGCCGGCGCGCTGCACCGCGGCTGGGTGGTCGTTGCGCCGGTCGCCAGGCGCCCTGCGCTCAGGGTCGAGATCCCCGCGAGTCTCGCCCGCGCCATGGGTAGCGTGCTCGGCCGGGTACGGCACGCGTTCGATCTGGGCTGCGATCCGATCGCGATCGCCGCGGCGCTGGGACCGCTCGCCGACGATGCACCGGGGGTCCGCGTACCGGGCACGATGGATGGCTTCGAGCTCGCGGTGCGCGCGGTCGTGGGCCAGCAGATCAGTGTGCGCGGCGCCCGGACGCTGCTCGCGCGCCTGGTGCGCGCGTGTGGCGAGGCGCGCCCAAGCCCCGACGCCGCTTTGCAATGGCTGTTCCCCACCCCCGAGCGGGTGCTGGGCTGCGGGCTGCCCGCGTTGCGCGACCTCGGCATCCTGCCGGCGCGCGCCCGCACACTCCTGGCGCTCGCGGAGGCGGTGGTGGCGGGTACGGTGGCGCTCGATCCGCGCGCCGACGTCGTTCGCAACGTCGCCACGCTGCGGGCGATCCCGGGCATCGGTCCGTGGACTGCTGACATCATCGCCATGCGTGCACTGGGATGGCCCGATGCCTTTCCGTCCGGCGACATCGTCCTGCAGCGCGTGCTCGGGGCGACGACGTCGCGGCACGCCGAGCAGCTCAGCAGGCAGTGGCAGCCGTGGCGTTCGTATGCCGTGATGCACCTCTGGAGACAAGCATGAATAGCCATAGCTCGCTCGCCTACACCCGCGTGGTGACGCCACTCGGCCCGATGATACTGACCGCCTCGCCCGAGGCGCTCGTTGCCGCGCATTTCGCCGACCAGGCCCTGGTCCCGGCGGCATTCCGCACGGCCATCGTGGCCGGCCAGCATCCGATCCTCGCCGAAGCGGCCGCGGCGCTCGCGCGGTACTTCGCGGGCGATGCCCTCGCGCTGGCACCACCGGCGGCACCACGGCTGGCGCCGTCCGGCACGCCGTTTCAGTGCCGCACGTGGGAGGCGCTGCGCGCGATTCCGTTGGCGGCCACGAAGACCTATCGAGACATCGCCATTGCAGTTGCGATGCCGCGCGCGGCGCGGGCGATCGGCGCTGCGATCGGCAGGAATCCGCTGGCCATTTTCATTCCGTGCCATCGCGTCATCGGCAGCGGTGGCGCGCTCACCGGTTATGCCGGCGGGCTTGGACGCAAGCGGGCGCTTCTGGATCTCGAGCAGCACGCCCTGAGGATAGGGTCGAGGTACGCCGCGTGACGGGACGCCGCTGCGGGACGCCTTTGCCCGATAGGGCGAACTGTGCCTTGCCTGCGTGCCGTACTACCACCGCGCGGCCTCCGCGGCACATCACCCGGCACGTCACCACCGGACACGCCGCTACCGGACACGCCGCCACCGGACAGGTCACCCGGCCCGCGCGGCGCGCCGCATTGATCCCGCGCCCATGAATGCGGAGCTGCAACGGGCCGACATCGCGCGCTTGCTCGCGCTGGGCGCGATCTGGGGGAGCTCGTTCATCTTCGTGCGGGTGCTCGCACCGCTCCTCGGGCCCTGGGCGACGGCGGCCTCGCGGGTCGCGCTCGGGGGGATGGTGCTGGTGGCCTACGCGATGCTGTTACACAGGCAGCCGCAACTGCGACGCTTCTGGGTTACGTACGCGGGCATGGGCCTCGTCAATTCCGCGATTCCCTTCACGCTCTTCGGTTTCGCCGCGCTGCACCTGCCGGCGTCCTATCTCGGCATCCTGAATTCGACGACGCCACTGTTCGCGGCGCTGCTGGCGAGCGTGTGGCTCGACGAGCCGCTCACCCGCGGTAAGCTGGCCGGGCTCGGGGTTGGCTGCGCAGGCGTCGTCCTGGTGAGCGGGGCGGGGCCCGTCATGGCCGATGCGATGTTCGGGTGGGCGATCGCCGCTTCGCTCGTCGCTTCGTTCTGCTACGCCGCGTCCGGGATCTGGCTGCGTCGCACCGCGCCGGAAGCGCCGGCCCTGGCGGTCGCGGGCTGGAGCCAGCTCGCCGCAGCGGCGATGCTAGCACCCATGCTCGCCATCGCGCCTTGGCCGATCGCGCCCGGCGTGCTTCGCGATCCCGTCATTCTCGCCGACATCGCCGCGCTGGCAGTCGTCTGCAGCGCCGCCGCGTACCTGCTGTATTACCGTCTGCTCCAGGACGTCGGACCGACCCGCACGTTCACGGTGACCTTCCTCATCCCGCTCTTCGGCATGCTCTGGGCCGCAGTGTTCCTGCGCGAGACGATCACCCCGGTCATGGTCCTAGGTTGCGGACTCATCATCTCCGGCACTTTCACGGTACTACGCCAAGCGACGCCGCGGCCGCGCGCCGCATAGCCGTCGCGGCAGCGGGCGGAATTCTGACTTCCGGCGCGCGCCCGTATCGCCGCGACGGCGCCACGGGGTGCACGCCCGGCGCAACTACGAGGTTCGAAACCGCGCGCCTGTCCCGCTGACGTGGTACAGCGCGGGTGCGGCTCGGAACGTGCTCGGGTTACCATGGGGGCTCTTCGCGACAGGAGGTGACGGACGTTGGATGCCCTGCTGCTCTCGCGGCTGCAGTTTGCCTGGGTCGTGGCCTACCACATCCTGCTCCCTGCGTTCACTGTGGGGCTCGCGGCCTACATCGCCGTGCTGGAAGGGCTGCATTTCTTCACTCGGCGGGGTGTGTACCTGCGCCTGTCGCAGTTCTGGCTGCGCATCTTCGCGGTGTCGTTCGGCATGGGCGTGGTGTCGGGCATCGTGATGCCGTTCCAGTTCGGCACCAACTGGAGCCGCTATTCCGACATCACCGCCGACATCGTCGGCCCGCTAATGGCCTACGAGGGCTTGACGGCGTTCTTCCTGGAAGCGGGATTCCTGGGCGTGCTCCTGTTCGGCCGCAAGCGCGTTCCGGCGTGGATGCATCTTTTCGCGGCGATCATGGTCGCGGCGGGCACGCTGTTCTCGACATTCTGGATCCTCGCCGTCAACAGTTGGATGCAGACCCCTGCTGGCCACGTGATCGAGGCGGGTCGGTTTCTCCCGGACAACTGGTGGCGGGTCATCTTCAATCCGTCGTTTCCCTACCGCCTCACCCACACCACGGTGGCGTTCTTCATCACCACCGCGTTCGTGGTCGCCGGGGTCGCGGCATACTACATCCGGCGTGGGCGCTTCCTCGAGGAAAGCGTCACCATGCAGAAGATGGGCTTCGGCCTGTTGGCGATCTTGGTTCCACTGCAGATCGTCATCGGCGACCTGCACGGCCTCAACACACTCGAGCACCAGCCGGTGAAGATTGCTGCGATGGAGGCCAACTGGGAAACCCGGGCACGCATGCCCCTCGTGCTCTTTGCGTGGCCCGACGAAAAGGCGCAGCGCAACCATTTCGAGATTGCCATCCCGGCCCTGGGCTCGCTGATCCTCGCCCACGATCCCGACGGCGTGATTCCTGGTCTCAAGCAGTGGCGGCCCGAGGACCGGCCGCCCGTGGCGATTCCGTTCTTCTCGTTCCGCCTCATGGTCGGAATCGGCATGGTGATGCTCGGCGTGACGGTGTGGGCGCTCGTGGCCTGGCGCCGCAGGGGGCTCGCCGCGTCGGCGGGGCTGCAGCGCGCGTGCGTGCTGGTCGCACCGATCGGCTTCGTCGCGGTCATTGCCGGGTGGGTCACGACCGAGGTCGGCCGGCAGCCGTGGGTGGTCTACGGCCTGATGCGGACCCGCGATGCAGTCACGCCGAGCCTTCAAACCGGCGACGTCGCCGTTTCGCTCGCGATCTACATGATCGCCTACCTGCTGATCTTCGGAGCCGGCATCCGCTTCATGGGGCGGCTCGTCAAGAACGGCTTCGAGACCGCGGCCGACGAGGGCACTTCGTCGGCACCCGTGGCGACCCCGGCGCGGCCGCTGTCCGGCGCGACCCGCGCCGAGTAACCACCCCGGACCATGGTCCTCGATCTCGTTCCACTCTGGGCTGCCATCCTGGCCTTCGCGGTATTCATGTACGTGCTGCTCGACGGCTTCGATCTCGGTGTCGGCATCCTCTTCCCGTTCGCGCCGGGCGCGAAGGCACGCGACCTGATGATGGATTCGGTCGCGCCGATCTGGGATGGCAACGAGACCTGGCTGGTACTCGGGGGCATCGGTCTGCTCGCCGCATTCCCGTTGGCCTTCGCGGTCATCATGCCGGCGGTGTACTTTCCCATCCTGTTCATGCTGATCGGGCTCATCTTTCGCGGCGTGGCCTTCGAGTTCCGGCACATGTCGCACAGTCGGCACCACTGGGACCGCTCGTTCTTCGCGGGTTCCCTGGTCGCGACGTTTGCGCAGGGCGTGATCCTCGGCACCTTCGTGCAGGGCATCCCGGTGACCGGGCGTTCGTACGCCGGTGGTACGCTCGACTGGATCGCTCCGTTTCCTTTGCTGACAGGGGCAGGACTTATAGCCGGTTACGGCCTCCTCGGGGCGTGCTGGCTGGTGATGAAAACCGAAGGCGAGTTGCGCGACTGGGCGGCGCGCCGGGCGCGGGCGTTCCTGATCGGGGTAGTGGCATTCGTGCTCATGGTCAGCGTGTGGACGCCGCTCGCCCAGGCACAGATCCGGGCGCGCTGGTTCGACTGGCCCAACATCGTGGCGCTCGCGCCGGTGCCGATCGTCACCTTCGGCCTTTTCCTGCTGCTCTGGCGGGCACTCGACGGTAAGCGCGATGCGGTACCCTTCCTGGCGGCGCTCGGCATTTTTGCAATGGCCTATCTCGGTCTCGGGATCAGCATCTTCCCGATGGTGGTGCCCTACACCATCGACCTGTGGCAGGCGGCGGCCGGGCCGAAATCACAGGCATTCCTCATGATCGGGACGCTCTTCTTGCTGCCGATCATCTTGATGTACGTCGGCTGGTCTTACTGGGTATTTCGGGGCAAGGTGCGGGCAGGAGGCGGGTACCACTGATGCGGTTCAGGTCATGACCGCGCTCGCCGTGGCCGATGCGCCCGACGGCCGCCGTGTGCTGTCCCTGAGCGGGCGCCTCGACGCCTATTCGATCCGCGATCTGTGGACCGCTGCGCGTGCGGCGGTGCGGTCGGCCGCCGGCCGCTCGGTGCTGATCGACGCCGGCGCGGTCGAGTACTGCGATGGCGCCGGCATTGCGCTGCTCGTGGATTTGCTGCGCATGCCGCACATGACGCGCGCCGGCGAGGTCGCGGTCGTTAACCTGCGGCCGGAGTACCAGGCGCTGCTCGACCAATTCGATCCCGCGGCGCTCGTCACTGACCACGACCCGCACCTGCCTCGCTACCGGGGCATCGCGGAAGTCGGCTGGCACGCCGCGAAGATTGGGCGTGACGTTCGGCACCAGATCGACTTCATCGGCGAAACCACGGCGGCACTGGCATTTGCGGTGCGGCACCCCGGCAAAGTGCGCTGGCGTGACGTCTGGCATATCTGCGAGAAGGTCGGCGCCGACGCCCTGCCGATCGTCGCCTTGATCGCGTTCCTGATGGGCGTGATCATCTCCTTCCAGAGTGCCGTGCCCATGAAGCGCTTCGGTGCCGAGATCTTCGTCGCCGACCTGGTCGGCCTGTCGATGCTGCGCGAGCTCGGTCCGCTGATGACGGCGATCATGCTCGCGGGCCGCACCGGGGCTGCCTTTGCCGCCGAACTCGGCACCATGCGGGTCAACCAGGAGATCGACGCCCTCACCACCATGGGCCTCGATCCCGTGCGCTTCCTGGTGGTGACCCGGGTGCTTGCCGCCGTGCTCATGACCCCGATCCTCACCGTCTTCGCCGATCTGGTTGGCCTGGTTGGCGGGGCACTGACCATGCAGACGTTCGGTATACCCTATGTCACCTTCATTCACGAGGTCGAGGGCATCGTCGATCTCTCCGACTTCCTGGCCGGCTTCGTCAAATCATTCTTTTTCGCCATTCTCATCGCCGGCATCGGCTGTCTGCGCGGGTTGCAGACCACAACCGGAGCTTCCGCGGTGGGCGATGCGGCGACCCGCGCGGTCGTCTCCGGGATCATTTTGTTGGTGGTGGTCGACGGCGTCTTCGCGGTCATCTACTACGTGCTCGGCATATGACGGCGGACGACAGGAGTGCGACACCGGTGCACGAGCCTGAGGTCGCTATCCGCGTGGAAGGGCTCACGATCGGCTACGACGACGACGTCGTGCTCCAGGATCTCGACTTCGAGGTCCGGCGCGGCGAGGTGTTCGTGATCCTCGGCGGTTCGGGGAGTGGCAAGAGCACCCTCCTCAAGAACATGATCGGGCTCTACGAGCCCATCGGCGGTAGGGTCCTCATCGAGGGTAAGGACATCGTCGCCAGTCGTGGCGCAGAACGCCGGTCGATCCTGTGCCGCATCGGGGTGATGTACCAGTCCGGCGCGCTGTTCGGCTCGATGAACCTCCTGGAGAACGTGCGCCTGCCGCTGGAGGAGTACACCGACCTCGACCGCGACGCGATGGACCTGATTGCGCGGATGAAGCTCGACCTGGTCGGCCTCGAGGGATTCACCGGGCATATGCCGTCGGAGATCTCCGGTGGCATGCAGAAGCGGGCCGCGATCGCCCGCGCCATGGCGCTCGATCCTGGCATTCTTTTTCTCGACGAGCCTTCGGCTGGCCTCGACCCGATCACCTCGGCGGAGCTCGACGCGCTGATCCTGCGCCTCGCCAAGAGCCTGAGGATCACCTTCGTGGTCGTGAGTCACGAGCTCGCCAGCATCTACGCCGTGGCGGACCGGGTGATCATGCTGGACAAGGTCACCAAGGGCATCATCGCCGAAGGCGATCCGCGGGTGCTGCGCGACACTAGCACCGAGCCGTTCGTGCATCGCTTCTTTCATCGCGAAATGCCGGCGTCGGCCCCCCGGGCGGCGGCGGATGCGTCATGATCACGCCTTTTCCTCGCCGATGAGCGCCAACGCCAATTACTTCAAGCTGGGCCTGTTCGTGATTGCCGGCGTCGGCGCGGCGATCGCCTTGCTGCTGATCATCGGCTCCGGGCGTTACTTCCAGCCCCGGGTAGTGATCGAGACCTACTTCAACGAATCGGTGCAGGGCCTCGACATCGGCTCCAAGGTGAAGTATCGCGGCGTCGTGATCGGCGACGTCACGGCCATCAGCTTCACGTACGTGCG
>JBDSND010000043.1:0-43610 GCA_039915505.1 Casimicrobiaceae bacterium | reverse complement strand
AGCTCCTTCTGGCGCTCGTTCATGCTCGGATGATGCTGGGTGGACAGCACCACGGTGTCGATCGCCACGGGCTTGCCGCCCTCGTAGCGCACGGTGATCTGCGACTTGGCGTCGGGCCGCAGCCACGGCAGGCGACCGTCCTTGCGCACCTCGCTCTGCCGCTGCACGAGGCGATGCGCGTAGTAGATCGGGAATGGCATCAGGGTCGGCGTCTCGTCGCAGGCGTAGCCGAACATCAGGCCCTGGTCGCCGGCGCCCTGGTTGAGATATTCATCCGAGGCATGATCGACGCCGCGGGCGATATCGGGCGACTGGCGTCCGTAGCACACCATCACCGAGCAGCCGTCGGCGTCGAAGCGAAGTTCCGGATCGTTGTAGCCGATGCGACGAATGGCATCGCGGGCGACGCGCGCGTAGTCGTGATGCCCGGCCGTGGTGATCTCCCCGGTCATCACCACCAGCCCGGTCGACACCAGCGTTTCCGCGGCAACGCGGGCGTGCGGGTCTTGCTCTAGAATCGCGTCCAGCACCGCGTCCGAGATCTGGTCGGCGACCTTGTCGGGATGGCCTTCGGAAACGGACTCGGACGTGAATAGAAAATCGCTCATGCTCTCCCTTTCGCGCAAGATCGCAAGCGCGCGTGGTGTTGGTTGTGTCGAAACACTGCGGCGTCGTTGCCCGCCAGGTCGGCATCCGGCGACCTGTATTTGCGTAGCCCGCCGTCCGGCGACTTGCAGTCGCGTAACTCGCCGTTGGACAACCCGCAATTGGGTCACCTGGCCGTTCTCGGACCACGACCGTCACAAGACCAGGAATTTTAACAGAACACCCCCGGTGCACCCCCTTACGCGCGTCGGTCGCGAACGGCACTCGATCGCGGCGCATCACGGCGCCTTCGGCACCCGAAAGGTTCCCGATCCGGCCCGTCGACCAACGGCCCCGTGCATCGCTGGCAACATCCCCGACCGGTCGCGCGAGACAACGGCAAGTGCGGGGGCGCGCACGTGAGGCTGGTCGCCGCCGATGACGCCGGCATCGCCCGCGCGGTCGAAGTCCTGAGCGACGGCGGGCTGGTCGCCTTTCCCACCGAGACCGTCTATGGCCTGGGAGCGGACGCGCGCAATGCCGATGCCGTGCGGCGACTGTTTGCCGCCAAGGGTCGGCCCGCGGATCATCCGGTGATCGTGCATCTCGCGACTGCCGCCGCCGCCATGACGTGGGCCCGGTTACCGCCGGTCGCCGCCCATCATCTCGCTGCGGCGTTCTGGCCCGGACCGCTCACTCTGATCGTACCGCGCGCCGCGGGCGTGGACGACGTGGTCACGGGCGGCCAGGACACCGTCGGGCTCCGGGTGCCATCGCACCCGGTCGCCCAACGGCTGTTGGCGACCTTCGGTGGTGGCATCGCGGCGCCCTCCGCGAACCGCTTCGGCCGGATCAGCCCGACCACGGCCGAGCACGTCGCCGACGATCTGGGCGACCGCGTCGATCTCATACTCGACGGCGGCGCCTGCTCGGTCGGGATCGAATCCACCATCGTCGCGTGCATCGACGACCGCCCCATGCTGCTGCGTCCGGGAGGCATCGGTGCCGCCGCGCTCGAAGCGGTCCTCGTGCAATCGGGCGGTGCGCCGCTCGCCATGCGACGTGACGACGCACCCCGCGCGTCGGGAACCCTCGCGTCGCATTACGCGCCGCGCACGCCGGCACGCCTGGTCGACGCCGCCGATCTCGCCGCGTGCATTGCGCGCGCGAGCGGTACGATCGCCGTGCTGGCGCGCTCGATGCCTGCACCGGCGGCGTTTCGGGGGGCGTGGATTGCGGCCCCACGCGATGCCGAGAGTTACACCCGCGAGCTGTACGCCAATCTGCGCCGGCTCGACCGCGAGGGCGCCGAGGTCATCCTGGTGGAAATGCCACCGGACGAGGCCGCCTGGCACGCGGTGCACGATCGACTCGCCCGCGCCGCCCATCCCGCCGAACCGGACGCGATGGACGACATCGACTGAAGCAGGCTCTGTGGGTGCGACGCTGTGGGTGCGACGCTGTGGGTGCGCCGCTGTGGGTGCGCTATCGCAAGATGATCCGCCGCGAGGCTTCGCGCCGAACCCGCCCGTAGGCTCGGCGTCCCGACCACCGTCGGCGACGCGTGCACCCTCGGCAGCGCGCAACAGTCGAGCCCGCCCTAGCAACCCTTCGCCACGCGTCCCAGGAAGGCCTCGATCGCCGCGGCAAGCGGCTGCTCGTAACGGCCGAAGTAGTGATCGGCGCCGGCGATCGTGGTTTGCGCCGAGCAGCGATCCGCAGGTAGCCGCGCCTTGCGGGCCGGTGCGGCGTCGAGCACCTGTGGAAAGTCGTGCTCGGCGATCACATCGAACACAGGTACCCGCGGGGACGTGGTGAACGGCACGAGCATCCCTACCGAAACCCAGCCGTCTATCGCAGGTTCCACCCGCGCTCGCCACGCATCGGCCATGGTCGCGCCCATACTGTGCGATACCACGATGATCTTGCCCGATCCACGAGCGCGCAGGAACGCCACGGCACCATCGAGACGCTGCGCGGCATCGGGCAGCACCGCCACGTAATCGTCGCGCGCCGCATCGGCCGCGAGCACCGGCATCTGCACCGAGAGCGTCGTGTAGCCCGCGTCCGCCAGCAGGCCGCGCAGCTCCCCGATCATGCCGAAGTCCGGATGCACGCCCAGTCCGTGGACCAGGATCACCCTCGCCTTCTCGGTGCCGACCGCCGTCGTCAGCAAGGCAAGGACCTTCGCGCGTCGCGGGGTCGCGAGATAGACCGGCGCGCCGACCATGAGCGAGGGCAGGATCTCCTCGGCCCAGCGCGTCTCGCGCGCCTGATCGGGCGCGGGCGCGGCTGCACCGACGGTCGCGGCGGTGAGGAAGAACACAGCGAAGGACCACCAGCGCATTCGATTGACCTCGAAGGATGTCGGAACATGGAGCCGAGCGCAGCGGCGCGACTCACGGCAGGGCCTACGGTAAACTGCCGTTGCGGTTCCTGCAAACATCGCGACTTCGTCGCCGGCCATGCCCACCATCGTCGTCGCACCCGACAAGTTCAAGGGCTCGCTCGAAGCCGGCGCCGTGGCCGCGGCCATCGCGGCAGGGCTGCGCCGGGTGTGGCCGGACGCCGACGTGCGCTTGCGGCCGATGGCCGACGGTGGCGACGGCACCCTCGCGGCGATCCTCGCGGGCGGCGGCGAGCGCCGCACCCGCACGATTGCCGGCGCGGACGGCGCGGCGCGCGAATATCCCTATGGCTTCACGCATGACGGTGACGAAGTCGTCGCTATCATCGAAGCCGCAAGCATCGTCGGCATCACCGATCCGTTGGGCATGGGCGTACCGGTCGCGTGGCGCACGACCCGCGGCATGGGCGAACTCATCGTTGCATTGCTCGACGCGGACGTGCGCCGCTTCATGATCGGCCTTGGCGGCAGCAGCACCAACGATGGCGGTGCGGGCCTGCTGGCCGCGCTCGGCCTGCGCCTGCTCGATGCGCAGGGTGAGGCGATCGAGCCCACGCTGACGGGCCTCGATCGACTCGTGCGGATCGAGGCGGACACGCTCGATGCGCGTCTCGCGGACAGCCGCATCACGATCCTTTCCGACGTCGACAATCCGCTCAACGGCTCGCGTGGTGCCACCGCCGTTTTTGGGCCGCAAAAGGGCGTGCAGCCGGGTGCAATCGAAGCCCTCGACGCGACCCTCGCGCATTTCGCCGCCCTCGCTCAGGAGGCGATGGGCCGCGACGCCGCCAACACCCCGGGGGCCGGCGCTGCCGGCGGCCTGGGATTTGCGCTGCTGCTCGCCGGTGGAGGGCTGGAGCCTGGCGCCGAGGTCGTCGCCGATCTGGTCGGGCTCGACGCGGCGCTCGACGGCGCCGACTGGTTGATCACGGGCGAGGGTCGCAGCGACGCACAAACCCTTGCCGGCAAGGCGCCGTGGACCGCTGCGCGCCGCGCCCGAGCCGCTGGCGTTCCAGCGACCCTGCTCGCCGGCGCGGTGGACGCGTCCGCGCTGCCAGCTCTTGCCGAGTATTTCGACGGCTGCTTTGCCCTTGCCGATGGGCCGCTCACGCTGGATGATTGCGTGGCGCGCGCGGCACCGCTGCTCGCCGACCGCGCCGAGCAGCTCGCGCGGTTGTGGACCGCTGCGCGCAGCGGCTGATCGCGGCTCGTCCCGGAACGCTCGCCTCCTCCCGGCCGACGATCACGGGTTCGCGATATGTTCGAGCAGGGCGCGATCCGCGTCCTGTGCCAGGGCAATCGCGGGATCCCAATGGACGAGCAGGGATGCGGGATGGCCCAGCACCGGGTCCTCGGCAATGCACGCCTCCAACGCCTCGGCATCGAGTCGCGTCACCCGGGCGACGTTGCGCGGATCCATGGCAACCACCGTAGCGGCCGCGAGCACGTGCAACGTTTCAGCTTGCAGGGCGTTCACGAAAAAGGCCGCGCTATGACCCTGTCCCACCAGCACGCCGACCACGCGCACCCCCGCGGCGCGCAGCAACGCCAGCACGGCCGCGTGATGGGCGAGGAAACGCGCGATGCCCATCGATTCGGCGGCCACCGACGGCTCGTGGCCGAGGCTGTCCTCCACCAGCACGAGCGTCGCCCCACCCGTGCGCGCGGCACGCAGGACATGGCGCAGCAAGGCTGCATCGAGGCTCGTCAAGCGCTGCGGGTCGAGATGATGCGCACCGGCAGCCGCCGCGATCCACACGCGGCGGCGCGGCAGTCGCCACAAGGCGCTGGCGGGATCCACGGCCTGGGCGATCTCGCGCCACGCCGCCGGCAGCTGCCACGGCGTCGAGGTCGATCCGGAGGTGGCGCGCGCATTCGTCCTGTGCAGCGCATGCCGCAGCCATGCCTGGCGTGCCTGCACCGCTTCGGCGAACGTGGTGCGCGCGGCAATTGCCGACGTCACCCACGCGCGCACGATCCCGCGATCCTCGGCGACGAGATCGAGCTCACCGCGTCGCGCGCGCGCCGGCGCGCCGAACACCGCGGCGACCGCGGCAGGATCCGCGGCATCGAGCTCGTCGCGGCCCCGCTCGGCCGCGATCACCCGAGGACCCGACACGCCGAGCCTCGCATGCGGGAGCAGGCCCAGCCGGTCGGCGCTGCAGGCCAGCACCGAAGCACCGCCGAACACATCCGCGACGCCGAGCGCAATCACCGGGATCCCGGCGATGCGCAGCGCGAGCAGCGCGGAAAGCGCCCGCGCCAGCGCGACCTCGGCGGGGTTGGCTTCGTGCAGGCGCACGCCACCGGAGGCGAGCAGCAGGATCACCGCGTCGGGCCTGTGAGTCCGTGCATGCGCGAACAATGCCTGCAGCGCCGCCGCGTGACCCGCGCCGACCGATCCGCCGAGGAAGCGCTCGTCCTGGGCGGCGACCATCACGTCGAGGCCATCCAGTCGACCGCGCGCGATCACCACGCCATCGTCGTCGCGAGGTTCGATGCCCCACCGGGCGAGATGCGGGCTCTTCCGAGCACGATCGGAAATACCGGCGATCGCGGCAGTGCTGGCATCATCGCAAAGCTGCGCGATGCGCTCCGCCGGCGTGCACGTCGACCACCCGCCGGGGTTCACGCGGTGTGCGCCACGACCCGCATCACGACGCTCCTGTGAAATAATCGTGGACCGAGAATAGCATCCGTCGCGCCGTCGACGACGATGCCCGCCCTGCGAGCGATGGACGCCAACCTCTACACCCTGTTCGCGGATCACTTCGAAGAGCACCTCGACGAGCCTTTCGCGATGGTGCCAGACGGACCCGTGCTGCACTACGCCGACTTGGCAGCACTTTCGGCACGCTACGCACATGTGCTGGTCGCGGCCGGCTGCAAGCGCGGCGACCGGGTTGCCGTGCAGACCGACAAGTACTGGCAGGTCGTTGCCCTGTATCTCGGGTGCCTGCGCGCCGGCTGCGTGTACCTGCCGCTCAATACCGGCTACCAGCGGGCCGAGCTCAGGTTTTTTTTCGACGATGCCGAGCCGCGGCTGATCGTTTGCCGGCCTGAGGCGGAAAGCACCCTCCAGCCACTAGCTCCCGGCGCGAGAATCCTCACCCTCGGTGCGGCGGGCGGATCGCTCGAGGAGCATGCGCGTGAGCTTCCCGTATTGTTCCCGACCGTCACGGCCTCGCCCGACGACCTCGCCGCGATTCTCTATACGTCCGGCACGACCGGTCGCTCCAAGGGTGCAATGCTCACCCATCGCAACCTGGCAGCCAATGCGCTGGTGCTGGTCGAGGAATGGGGCATCGTGCGCGGCGACGTGCTGCTCCATGCCCTGCCCGTCTACCACGTGCACGGCCTCTTCGTGGCGCTGCACTGCGTGCTGCTCGCCGCGGCGCGGATGCTCTGGCTGCCGCGATTCGACGCACGCGAGGTGACCGCGCTGCTGCCGCGCGCAACCCTGATGATGGGCGTACCTACGTTCTACACGCGCCTGCTGCAAGAGCCCGCCTTCGGGCGCGACGCGTGCCGCAACGTGCGCCTGTTCATCTCGGGATCGGCGCCGCTCCTGCCGGAGACCTTCAGCGCATTCGAGGCGCGCACCGGGCAATGCATCCTCGAGCGCTATGGCATGACCGAGACAGGCATGAACACGTCCAATCCGCTCGATGGCCCGCGCCTCGGCGGCACCGTCGGGCGCCCGCTCCCCGGGGTCAACCTGCGCATCGTGGCCGACGATGGACGCCCGTGCGAACCCGGCGGCGTCGGCGCCATCGAAGTGAAAGGGCCGAACGTCTTCGACGGCTACTGGCGAATGCCCGAGAAGACCCAGGAGGAGTTCACCCCCGACGGCTACTTCCGCACCGGTGACATGGGCACCTGGACGCCGGAGCGCTACGTCAAGATCGTCGGCCGGGCGAAGGACCTCATCATCACCGGTGGCCTCAATGTCTACCCAAAAGAGATCGAAGAACGCATCGATGCGATCGAAGACGTCGACGAGAGCGCAGTCATCGGCGTACCCGACGTCGATTTCGGCGAGGCGGTGGCCGCCGTGGTGGTAAGAAAGCCGGGGACCACCCTCACCGAGGCTGGACTCATCGCCGCCCTCAAGGCCGAGATCGCGAACTTCAAGGTGCCGAAGCGGGTGATCTTCGTGAAGTCGCTTCCCCGCAACGCCATGGGCAAAGTGCAGAAGAACATCCTGCGCCAGCGATGGCCCCTGATCTGAACCCGACGCTGGAGATTCCATGGCCACATCCCTGCCGACCACCATGCGCACCATCGAGGTCACGAAGCCCGGGCCTCCCGGCGTGCTCGTCGCGGGCGAGACCCGCGTGCCTGAGGTCAAGCCCGGCGAAGTGCTGATCGCGGTGCAGTACGCCGGCGTCAATCGCCCCGACTGCATCCAGCGATCCGGCGCGTATCCGCCGCCGCCCGATGCGTCGCCGATCCTCGGACTGGAAGTCGCCGGCACGATCGCCGCAGTCGCCGACGACGTGCAGCAATGGCGGGTGGGCGATGCGGTCTGTGCGCTCGTGCCGGGAGGTGGTTACGCCGAGTACTGCACGACGCCGGCGGGCTTTTGCCTGCCCGCTCCCGAGGGCTTGTCGATGCTGGAGGCGGGCAGCCTGCCGGAGAACTTTTTCACGGTCTGGCACAACGTGTTCGAGCGTGGGGGGCTGAAGCCGGGTGAGAGTTTCCTGGTGCACGGCGGCTCGTCGGGCATCGGCCTCACCGCCATCCAGCTTGCGAAGGCCTTCGGCGCGACGGTCTACACCACCGTGGGCAACGACGAGAAGGCAAGGGCCTGCCGTGAGCTCGGCGCAGACCACGTCATCAACTATCGCGAGACCGACTTCGCCAAGGAGATGGCCCGGCTCACCGACAAAAAGGGCGTGAACCTGATCCTCGACATGGTCGGCGGTGATTACATCGAGAAGAACCTGAAATGCCTGGCGCTCGAGGGGCGTCTCGTGATCATCGCCTTTCTCAAGGGCGGCCAGGTCGAGGTCGACTGGCGGTTCATTATGATGAAACGCCTGACGGTCACCGGCTCCACGTTGCGGGCCAGTCCCACCGCACGCAAGGTGGGCATCGCCAAGGCGCTGCGGGACAAGGTCTGGCCGCTGTTCCCGGCAGGCAAGGTCAAGCCGGTCATCTACAAGGTCTTTCCCCTGGCCGAGGCAGCGGCCGCGCACGCCTTGATGGAATCCTCGGAGCACATCGGCAAGATCATGCTGGAGGTGAATGCGGACTCAAGGGAATTGGCACGCTAGCAAACCTGCCGCGAAGCCCGCACACGTTGAGGGGCGCGCAGGAGGACGTCGGCCGCGAGGGGGAGGACGGCGGGCGTGAGCGGAAGGACCGGGGCGCGACCTGCTGCGCGCGACTTGGAGTGCGGGGCTCGCGACGGAGGATTTGGCGATTGCTGTCGCATCGACCGAGGTCGGGCGACTGGGGGACGCCGAACGGCGCCGCAGCCTCGGTGGTCTGATGCAAAGCCTGTCAGCGCGGCTAACGTCTCGAGCCCGAAGGCCCGTCGGCCCCTGGTGGACGGGCGGCGCGGGGAAGCCTACCCTCAAACCATCCAGCCTTGGAGCATCTGCAATGGCAACCAAGAACAGCGCACCCGACGATTCCGACTCGACCCGTACCGACTCGACCCAGGGCGGTCAACTCGTGGAAAGGATGTTCTCCGGTTTCGCGCACTCGAGCGACCTTTTGCGCGAGGCCACGCCGCGGTCGGCGCCGGAACCCTTGCGCGCACTGCGGCAATCGAAGACCCGTCCTGGCGCGACGTATCGACTCCAGAGCCTGACGCCTGTGCTGCAGGTGCGCTCGGATTCGCCGGCCACGGATGTGATGACCGACCTGACCCGCGTCGCCGCCATCACGGTCCCGCCGGGTGCAAGCGTCGACGACGCGCACCAGGCGATGATCGCGCACGGCGTGCGTGCACTATTCGTGGTCGACGAGGCGCGTAACCTGCTCGGCATCATCACCTCCACCGACGTCCTGGGCGAAGAGCCGATCCGGGTCGCGCAGCAGCGCGGCGTGCGCCATGCCGAGGTCGCCGTGCGCGAGGTGATGACATCGCTCGATGCGCTCGAGGCCATCGATCTGCAGGACGTTCTGGCGGCGCGGGTCGGCGACGTGGTCGAGACCCTCAAGCAATCCGGTCGCCAGCACGCACTGGTGATCGAGTCGCGGTCGGCCGACACGGTGGCACTAACGGTGCGGGGTATCTTCTCCCTGACCCAGATTGCGCGGCAGCTCGGGCTCACACCCGAGGTGCGACACGACGTGGCCCGCACGTTTGCCGAGATCGAGGCGGCTATCGGGGCGTGAGGCGCACGACGCCCACACGAGATCGCGATCCTCGTCGGGGCATGCATTGAGCGGGGCAGCCTACCACTTCCTAAACATCACTCACCTCGAACCCTGCGCCATTTCCCGCGCCGAACGGCTGCTCGTGCTGCTGCAGATCTTGCGCCGGCACCGACATCCGGTGAGCGGCGCCGTGCTCGCTCGCGATCTGGGCATCAGCCTACACACCCTCCATCGGGACATCGCCGCGTTGCAGGCGCAAGGCGCGCCCATCGACGGCGCGGCACGGATGAGCTACGTCATGCGGCCGGGGTTCAACCTGCCGCCACTCATGTTCGCATCGGATGAGATCGAGGCGCTGGTTCGCGATCCGCGCGGCCATCTACGATGAATGCAAGCTCGCCCGGAGTTATTGTGATCTCGGCGATAGGGTGTCTTCGCGCACGATCTGGCCGTTGCGCTGGGTTCTTGGATCGTGCGCGGGTAACTGCCGCGTCATAGGGAGGGCGAAGCAATGCCGAAGTACGACTATGTTTCTATGGGCTTCTACACCTTTGACTGTCTGGGCTGGCCGTTCACGGCGATTCCACTTGGAGGGGGTTGCTCCTTCATCGACGAGGTGACCCTTGCCGTGTCTGGTGCTGCCGGAGCCGCCGCCATTGCGGCAGCCAAGATGGGGCTCAGGACGCTGGCGGTAGGTGGCGTGGGCGATGACCTCATGGGCGAGTGGGTGTTAGAGCGACTGCAACATTACGGCATCGACACATCCACCATGCAGATGCAGAACGGCTGGAAGACCTCATCCTCGATCGTCACCACACGCGCTGACGGATCGCGACCGGCACTTCACATGAAAGGCGCGACGAGCAATTTCTTCGTCGACGACGCTACGATCCCCAAGGCGACCGACGCGAAGGTCTTCCACGCGGGTGGTGTCGGTCTCATGCACGCAATGGACAGGGGACGAACGGCCGAGGTGATGAAGGCCGCCAAGCGTGCAGGTGCGATGACGACGGTGGATGTCTTCGCCGGCTCCTCCGAGGACATGCAGGTCATTGCAAGCGTTCTTCCGCATACGGACTATTTCCTGCCATCGATCGAGGAGGCGCAGGCGCTGTCGGGACTGACCGACATGGACGACTCGGCATCCTATTTCCTCGATCTAGGTGCAGGGGCCTGCGTGTTCACGCTGGGCGCCGACGGCGCTTACTACCGCGACCAGGCCGGGCAAACGTTCACGATTCCCGCGTTCGACATCGCGGTGAAATGCACCTGCGGGTGCGGCGACGCCTTTAATGCCGGCGTAGCCGTGGGATTGGTCAAGGGATTCGATGCCGAGACGATCGTACGTTTCGCCCAGGCGAGCTCTGCGCTGAATGCCACTGGCCTCGGTTCTCAGGCAGGCCTGGAGTCGTTCGCACACACGCTCGACTTCATGAAGACGACGAGGACCAAGCGATGAAATCTCGTTTTCGGCCGTGCTACCACTAATTTCCGCCCCAGTCGCACCGCGCTCTCCAACGCATTCCTCATCTCCGGCACCGCGCCGCGCCTACCGGGCCTCGTCAGGCGGCGACCAGGGGCTGCAGCATCCCTAGAAAGCTGCGGCCAATCTCGGCGGGCCGACGCGGAAGATTTCCGCAATGGTCGCAGCGATGTCGGCCAGGCTGTCACGCGGCGCGAGCGCGAGCGCCTGGATGCCCTTTCCGTAAACGAGCAGCGGCCCGAACTCGCGCGTGTGCTGTCGTAACCAATGGTCGGGTCGTTGCCGTGGTCGCCGGTGATGATTGCGTTTCGGACGCTGATACACGCTGATGTGGTCTTACAAGTTCGTGGACCATAGCCTTCGGATTGGTCGGCACATCGAAATATTCCGACGCCGCGAGGAGCTTTACGGATTCCGGCGTGAGCGCCCGGTCGATGAAGCGCTTGGCCGCTGCCGGCTCGGGCGCATCCTTGAGCATCACCCTTCCTCCTGTTCGAACATTTGTATTTTATCTTTGCATTGTGTCAGCGCCGCAGCGCGGACGTCGACCGTGATGTGCTGCTCCCCCTCGAATTAAATGCCTAGCAACCCGCGCGCGGCCGACTCATCGGTGATCAGCACCTGCGCACCCGTGGCCTTCAACGCGGCTCCGATCGCCTGGACCTTGCGGCGCCCTCCCGCGGCGATCACGATTTTCGGCGCCCGCTTCAGTTCTTCGAGACCGACGGCGACGACTCGCCGGCTGACCGAATGGTCGATTACCTTGCCGGCGTCATCGAGAAAGTGACAAAGCACTTCGCCCACCGCACCGGCTTCGATCAGGCTCCTCAAATGTGAGCGTGGCAGGAGCCCCTCCCGAAACAGCGTGGACTCCTCACTGACGTCGCCGACGCTGACGACGGCGAGATCGAGCCGACGTGCGCGCTCAAGCAAATCCTTGAGCCCGGGCTCCTCCCATAGCGCTCGGCGGGTCGCCTCGCTCGCCACGAAGACGGGTGCGGTCAGCTGGTAACAATCGGCGCCGAATGCGTCGGCGATGCGCCGCGCCACTGCCGACGGGTTGATTGCCCGAGAATGGGTCATCCCGCCGAGCAGCGAAATCACCGAAAAACGCGCAAACGTCTGCGTGCCCATCGACTTGAGACTCATGCTGAGAGTCGCACCCCAGCCTACCCCCAGTGCCATGCCGTCCCGGACCTGATCCGCGAGATAGGTGCCGACAGCATGGCCAACCACCGCCGCCAGTGCGCCCTCGTCAGCTGGGGCCGGCGCCACGATGACCTCGGAGAGCTTGTAGGCTTTGATGAGTTGCTGCTCGAGCACAAGCTGCGTGGGTCCTTTGGCATCGATCCGGATGCGCACGACTCCCTGCTCGCGGGCACCGGCCAAGAGCCGGATCACCTTAGCCCGACTGATCTTCATAACCCGGGCGACTTCCTGCTGTGTCAACCCCTCGATGTAGTAGAGCCAAGCGGCCCGCACCGGCAGATCCGATGATGGCGCTGGCTGGGGTGACACGGCGTATTTGGGTTCGGGCACGGGGGCGTCCGCGACGAGAGGGATGAAAGGGATGTAACGGTGCCATCCGTACTGCCGGACGGTCAACCGCCGCAGCCGGACGTCAGGTCTGGCACTTCCAAAACAGCACATTTCCCCGGGGTCACACTTGACGCCATCGGTTGTCGGAGATATGTTTCGCCGTCTGAACAAATGTCTGCGTGTGGCCCTTCTAAGCTGTGATCGGCTCCAAAGGGCGCACGCCGGAGGAAGTCAATGTCCGCATCGCGCAATAGCCCGGGAGGTTCGATCGCCGAAGGGCTCGATCGGCGCCATCGCCAAGGCAAACCCGTGCGGGTCGGCCTTATCGGGGCCGGCCAAATGGGAACCGACATCATCGTCCAGACCGACCTCATGACTGGCATCGAGGTAGTGGCAGCGGCCGACGCCGTTCCCGAAAACGTCTACGCGGCATGCCGTGTCGCCGGCAACGGCAAGCGTCCGCCCCAGATGGCAGATGACGGCGTCGACGTCGCGCGAAGCATCGCCGCCGGCCGCCTCGCCGTGTGCAACTCCTATCGCGATGTGTGCACTGCTGATGGGATCGACGTGATCATCGACGCCACCGGTAATCCGAATGTCGGGGCGCAGGTCGCGCTCACGAGCATCGCCGCAGGCAAGCACATCGTGATGATGAACGTCGAGGCCGATGTCACCATCGGCGCCTATCTCTCGTCGAAGGCGGAGGCCGCGGGCGTGGTGTACACATTGGGAGCCGGCGACGAGCCGAGTTCGACGATGGAACTCGTCAACTTTCTCCGCGGGCTCGGCTATCCGATCGTCGCCGCTGGCAAGGGCAAGAACAACCCGTTCAGGGTCGACGCCACGCCCGATGCGTACCGCGACGAAGCGATCCGGCGCAACATGAATCCGCGCATGCTCGTCGAGTTTGTCGACGGCTCGAAGACAATGGTGGAGATGGTGGCGCTCGCCAACGCTACCGGTCTCACTCCAGATAAGCCGGGGATGCATGGCCCGTCCGCAGCGCTCGACGCGCTGCATGAGACGTTCTGCCCGCGCGACGAAGGCGGCCTGCTTTCGCGCAAGGGCGTGGTCGATTTCAGCGTCGCCCCGGGCGTCGCGCCGGGCGTATTCGCGGTGGCTGAAATGCGCCATCCGCGCCTGCGCGAGCGAATGAGCGACCTGCAACTCGGCGAAGGCCCCTACTACACGTTCTACAGGCCCTATCATCTGACCAGCCTCGAAGTCCCACTTTCGGCCGCTGCCGCCGTCCTGTACGGGCAGAGCCACATGCGTCCCTTGCCGGTGCCGTCGGCGGAAGTCGGGGCACGCGCCAAGCGCGAGCTGTCTCCAGGCGAGACGCTCGACGCGATCGGCGAGTACTGCTACCGCGGCTACGCCATGTCGCGCAACGATGCCCTTGCGCTCGATGCGCTGCCGCTCGGTCTCGCCCAGGGGGCCAAGGTGACCCGCAGGATCGCCAAGGACGAATATCTGACCTACGCCAATTGTGCTCCCGATGAGCGCCAGCAAATCGTCCAGGTACGCCGCGCACAGGACGAGTGGGTGCGAGTGGCGGCCGCCGCCTGAACCGATGGAACATGATCGAGCCCGGATGGCTCCAGTAAATCTTTGTTCGCAAACCCTCCCCGTGCCGTCGGCCGCCGAACGTCCGGAACTTGCGGCCATCGACGACGGCACGCTGCGAAGCGCGCTGAGCAAGATGCATCTCATCCGCAAGTTTGAGGAGACGGCCGAGGCGAGTTACATGCGCGGCCTGATCCACGGCACGATGCACCTGTCGATCGGCCAGGAGGCGAGCGCGGTCGGATCGATCCTGCCGTTGCAGCGTGAGGACTACATCCTATCGACGCATCGCGGCCACGGCCATTGCCTGGCCAAGGATGCCGACCCAGCGCTCATGCTGGCGGAGTTCTTTGGCAAGGAAAATGGCTATTGCCGTGGCCGCGGCGGATCGATGCACATCGCCGACATCGAGGGCGGCAACCTCGGCGCCAACGGGATCGTCGCCGGGGGCCTTCCAATCGCCGTGGGAGTCGGCATGAGCATTAAGGCGCAAAAGCAGGCCCGCGTCTGCATGGTGTTTTTCGGGGACGGGGCGGCGAACGAGGGGGCGTTCCACGAGTCCCTCAACATGGCCTCCATCTGGAAGCTTCCGATCATATTTGTTTGCGAGAACAACAAGTACGGGATGTCCATGGACATTGCGCTCGCCATGGCGGTCCCCAATGTCGCCGACCGCGCCGGGGCGTATGCGATGCCGGGCGTGGTCGTCGACGGCAATGACCTACCTGCGGTGGCAGCCGTCGCCGCTGAGGCTGTCGCCCGGGCTCGCGCCGGGGATGGGCCAACCCTCATCGAGTGCAAGACCTATCGCCTGCGCGGCCATTCGAAAAGCGATCGCAATCTCTACCGCACCAAGGACGAGATCGATGCCTGGAAACAACGTGATCCGATCCGGCGGCTTGAACTCGAACTCGTCGCTCAGGGTCGCTTCGATGCCGTCGAGATCGCTGCGATCGAGAAGGCCGCCTCGCGTCAGATCGAGATGGCGCTCGAATTCGCGAAGGCTAGTCCCGATCCCGATCCCGCTGACCTGACACGAGATGTGTATGCCCCATGAGCTTGCCGCGGCGGTGATGGCCGACACAAGGGAGCTATCGTACGCGGAGGCGATTCGGGATGGTCTCGCGCAGGCGATGGAGGCCGACCCACGCGTGTTCCTATTCGGCGAAGACGTCGGCGTGTACGGGGGGGCGTTCGGCGTTTCGGGCGATCTCCTGCACCGATTTGGACCCGAGCGCGTGATCGACACCCCCATCAGCGAGCTCGGGCTCGCCGGCGCGGCGGTCGGTGCCGCGCTGACGGGCATGCGGCCGGTACTCGAGATCCAGTTCTCGGATTTCGTTACCCTTGCAATGGAACAGATCGTCAACCAAGCCGCGAAGATCCGCTTCATGTTCGGTGGGAAGGCCAGCGTGCCGATGGTGGTACGGCTGCCCGGCGGATCCGGTACCGGCGCCGCCGGGCAGCACAGCCAGAGTCTCGAGGCATGGTTCGCGCATGTCCCAGGCCTCAAGGTCGTTCAGCCATCCACTCCCCACGACGCGAAGGGGCTGCTGCTCGCGGCAATCGATGATCCCAATCCGGTTCTGATCTTCGAGCACAAGCTCCTGTACAAGACGAAGGGACAGGTTCCGGTGACAGCGTATCGCGTGCCGATCGGCGAGGCCGTCGTGCGCCGCGCGGGACGCGACGTAACGATCGTCGCCGCCTCCATCATGGCACTGCGCGCCACTGCGGCGGCGGAATGCCTCGCGCTGGAGGGCATCGACGCTGAGATCATCGATCTGCGATCGTTGCGCCCGATCGATTTCCCGACGATCAAAGCCAGTGTCCAGAAGACCCGGAGGCTCATCATCGTCTATGAAGGTGTCAAGACGATGGGCATCGGCGCCGAAATCGCGGCGCTGATCGCGGAAGACGAAGTCATCCGCACGCTCCACGCGCCAATCGTACGGCTGGGCGGCGCCGACTCGCCGATTCCATACAACCCAGTGCTCGAAAAGGCGACGGTCCCGCAGGAAAACGACATCGTCGCGGCTGCGCGGCGGCTGTTAGGAGCGGAGCATAGCTGATGCCGCGCGTCGAGGTGATCCTCCCCAAAGTGGATATGGACATGGAGTCCGGCGTCATTGTGGCTTGGAAAGTGGTCGACGGCGAATTCGTGAACGAGGGTGACATCCTTTTCGAGATGGAGACCAGTAAGTCGATGATGGAAGTGGAAGCGCCGGGGACCGGCGTGATTCGCGACCTCGCCAACATAACGGGCGAATCGATTTCGGTGGGCACGACCGTTGCGTGGATCCACCCCGCCGACGACGACTCGGCCCCTCTGTCGCCGGATCCCGCGCCCGCCGGAATACCCCCGCTGCCGGCAGTCTTCCCGCCGGCCGATGCGAGTAGCGGTGCCGACCATCTGGAACCGCTCAGCCCGACGCGGCGCCTCGTCGCCGAGCGGCTAAGCGAGAGCGCGCGCACCGCTCCACACTTCTACGTGACGATGCAGGTCGACATGACCGCGCTGCTCCGTTCGCGGGGTGCCGCAGGTAACACTGCGGCACCGAAGTCGAGCATTACCGTTGCGATCGCGGGCATCGTGGCCCGCACCCTGATGAATCATCCGCGCATCAACGCGAGCCTGGAGGGCGACGCCCTGCGGCGGCACACCGCCGTGCACATTGGCATAGCCATGGATCGAGCAGGCGACCTCATCGTGCCCGTGTTGCGTAATGCGCATATGCGAACTCTGGCCGAGTTGGCGCAGGATTTCGCGCGGCTGCGAGACGCTGTCGACGGGCGCACCGTTACCCCCGCCGATCTACGCGGCAGCACGTTCACAATTTCCAATCTCGGCATGTACGGCGTTGACGCGTTTACGGCAATAATCAATCCACCCGAAAGCGCGATCCTCGCGATCGGGCGCGCGACGGATACCCCGGTGGTACGCGACGGTGCCATCGTGATTCGGACCGTGGCCACGATGTCGCTTTCTAGCGACCATCGAGTCATCGACGGCGCAACGGCGGCACGGTTCATGGCCGATGTTCGCGCGGCGATCGAGGCGCCGGACGTACACCTATAATGGCGCCGCTCGATACTCTCCGGATCCTGCGCCGAATCCGGGAGCATTTTAGCAAGGCGTGATCGACAGCGCGCGGGGCTGCACCCGGTGCCTGGCTTATTAAGAAGGAAAAACCTATGGCCATCCTTTGCTTTCGCAATTTGGTCGCAGCTGCAATATGCGCTGCCGCGCTCGCTGCCGGTTTGGCTGCCGCGCAGGCGCCCAAAGGCAAGCTCGTCCTTTACACGTCGCAGCCCGAGCGTGATGCCGCACAGACTGTCGCCGCCTTCAAGCAGGCATATCCCGACGTGCAGGTCGACGTCTTCCGTTCCGGCACCACCGAAGTGATGGGCAAGCTGGCCGCTGAATTCGGCGCGGGCGCGTCCAAGGCCGACGTGCTGCTCGTCGCCGATGCTGCGACGATGGAAGCATTGAAAAAGGATGACCGGCTTCTCCCGTACCGGGAAGCGAAGCTCGACGGATTCGACCCAGGCACCTTCGATGCCGACCGCACATACTTCGGCTCCAAGCTGATCACCACCGGCATTGCGGTCAACACCGGGGCGAAATCTCGGCCCGCGTCGTGGGCCGACCTCGCGAAACCCGAGTACAAGGGCCAGATTGCTATGCCAAGTCCACTCTACTCAGGAGCCGCGGCGATCATGCTCGGCGCCATGACCGCCCGCCCGGATCTGGGATGGAGCTATTTCGAGAAGCTCAAGGCTGAGGACGCCATTGCCGTGCGCGGCAACGGCGCGGTGCTTACGGCGGTTGCAAATGGTGAAAAGTCATATGGCGTGCTGGTCGACTTCATGGCATTTAATGCGAAGGCGAAGGGCTCGCCGATCGATTTCATCTTTCCGGCTGAAGGTCTGCCGGCCGTCACCGAGCCGGTAGCCATTCTCAAAACGACGCAGAATGTGGCGGCCGCCCGCGCCTTCGTGGACTTTATCCTCTCCGACGACGGCCAGAAACTGGCGGCGACGATGGGGTACATACCCGCCAAGGCCGGGATCAAGATGCCGGCATGGTATCCAACCGACGTCAAGATAAAGTTGATGCCCACCGATATCTCCCGAATCGCGCAGACGAACAGCGCCAACCTGAAGCGCTTCTCCGACCTTTTCGGCAAATAGAGCTCGAACGCGTCTCCCTCGCCCCAACTCGCGTTTGATGACAAGCATCGCCAAGGGGGGCTTTCGGTTCGAGGACTATGCGATTCTGTGGGGATTGATCGTCGTCGTCGGGATATTGTCCGTGCTGCCGCTAGCGCGGCTCCTACTGGAAGGTGTCACAACCGGGGGCGCATTATCCAGCGACGCTTTGCGACGGGTGTTGTCGAATCCCACCACCTGGACTGCGACAGGGCACAGCCTCATCACGGCGATCGGCGGTACGCTCCTGGCGACGATTCTCGGGGGCATCGTCGCCTTGATCGTGTCGCTGACGGACATCCGCGGCCGCAACGCATTCATTTTCTGCTATGTGATGCCGCTGATGCTCGCTGCCCAGGTGGTGGCGCTCGCCTGGTTGCAGACGTTTGGTCCGTCAAGCCCGTTGCTGAAGATGCTCGGCATGGCGCCGGCGTTGGGGAGCCCCAACCCACTGTATTCGCCGGGTGGAATCATCCTCGTCCTCGGCAATCAGTATGCCCCGCTGGTATTCCTTACGCTTCGCGCCGGATTACGCACGCTGCCGCAGGAGCTTCTAGAGGCGGCCCTCGCCGGAGGGGCACGTCCGCTTCGGGTAGTCCGTACGATCGTGCTGCCTCTGATGACGCCTCCTCTTCTCGCCGGCATCGCGCTTAGCTTCGTTTCCTGCCTCGGAAATTTCGGTATCCCGGCGCTCCTCGGCATCCCCGGCAATTATCTCGTGCTGCCGACGCTCATCTATCAACGGCTTGTCGGACTGGGCCCGGGGGCGCTATCCGAGGTTGCCGTACTTTCGGTGCTTATCGGAGTGATCGCGATGATCGGGATCATTGTGCAGGATGCTGTGCTCGCTCGACGTGACTTCCGAACGGTCAACGCGGCGGTCGAGGCGCGTACCTTCGAGCTACGGCGCTGGCGTCTGCCCGTTGAAGTGGTGCTTTGGACCCTGTCGTTCCTTTCACTCGCGCTGCCGCTCATATCGCTGGTGCTGACATCGCTGGTTCCCGCGGTGGGGGTGCCGCTCAATGCCGCCACCGCCACGATGGATAACTACCGCTTCGTACTTTTCGAGCACGCCGGCACGCGAAGGGCGTTCTCGAACAGCTTCGGCATGTCCACCGTTGCAGCGGTCACCATCGTCGCGATTGCCGTGCCACTCGCTTATTTCCTCGTGTGGCGCCGTTCCCGCCTGCTGCGGTTCGTGAATGTGGTCACCGAGGTCCCCTACGCATTGCCGGGCGTCGTACTCGCTATTGCAGCGATCCTGCTATTTCTCAAGCCATTGCCGGTTATAGGGTTCTCTCTTTACAACACGATCTGGATCATTCTTTTCTGCTACCTGGCACGCTTTCTTGCGCTGGGCCTGCGCCCCATCGTCAGCAGCTACCACCAGCTCGATCGGATGCTGGAGGAAGCTGCACAAATCGCCGGCGCTCGGCTGACGCGGCGACTGCGTACCATCATCCTGCCGCTGGTTGCGCCCGCCGCAGCCGCGGGCGCGCTGCTCATCCTGCTCGTTGCCTTCAACGAGCTCACGGTATCTGCCTTGCTCTGGTCGACCGGGAACGAAACACTCGGCGTCGTGTTCTTCTCCTTTCAGCAGGGTGGCGATTCGAATTACGCCGCGGCGCTCGGCACGCTCACGGTGCTCGTGAGCATCGCGCTGATGCTTTCGACGCTGCTAGTGGCTGGGCGCTTGCCGCCAGGAGTGTTGCCGTGGCGGGATTGACCCTCGAACGTGTTGGCAAGAGGTTCGGCGCATTCCACGCACTCAAGGAGGTCTCACTCACGATTCAGAATGGAGAGTTCGTTGCAATTCTCGGGGCATCTGGCTGCGGCAAAACCACGCTCCTGCGGCAGGTCGCAGGATTCGATCGGCCGGATGCGGGTCGGATCCTGATCGGCGATACAGTAGTGTCGACACGCGAGCATCAGGTTCCGCCAGAGGAGCGCCGGATCGGCATCGTGTTTCAGTCGTACGCGTTGTGGCCGCACATGACGGTGGCGGACAACGTTGCGTACGGGCTGACGGTGGCGGGGATCAGGGACCCGGAGAGAAGCAAGCGTGTGCGATCCGCGCTGAATTTGGTAGAGCTGGGGGGATTTGAGAACCGCCGCCCGTCTCAACTTTCAGGTGGTCAGCGGCAGCGCGTCGCCCTCGCGCGCTGCCTGGTTACCGAGCCGTCGCTCGTCCTGCTCGACGAGCCGCTTGCCAACCTTGACGTACATCTGCGCGCGTCGATGGAACGCGAGTTCGCGCATTTCCACGAGCGCACGGGAACTACAATGATTTACATTACCCATGATCAGGCGGAAGCGATGGCGCTCGCCGATCGGATCGCGGTAATGGACATGGGGCGCGTCCTGCAATTCGCCACCCCATCGCAACTGTATCGAGAACCGGTTGACGCGACGGTGGCGAGATTCATCGGCGACGGCATGATCGTGCCAGTGGAGATCGTTGGGGGTGGGGCCGACGCGACTTGTGAAGTCGACGTCTTCGGCTACCGCATGCGAATGCGCTGCGCCTCATCACACCCACGACCGGCCGCGGCGCTGGCATGCCTGCGCAGCCACGCTTTGCGAATCGCCGCCCCGGGCATGCCCGGGGTTCGCTCGCTCGTGACTGCCGTGATCTACCAGGGTGGCCATTTCCGCGTGGAAGCGACGATCGAGGCCGCCGCGTCCGTCAAACTGCACCTAACGGTACCAGAACCCAGCGCGGTCGTGGCCGGTGCCGTCATTGATCTCGCTATCGGGGACGGCTGGGTGATTCCGGACTCCGGTGGCGACTGATCCATGCGGTTAACCTTGCATGGCGGCTTCGGCGAGAAGGGCCGCACCTGCGCCTGCCTCGAAAGCGCGGGCTATCGCGTATTACTCGATGCCGGCGTGAAGACCAGTGCGCGCGGCAGCATCGACTACTATCCTGCCATCAGCGCCGATGAGCTCTGCGCGACCAACGCGATTATCGTCACACATGCGCACGAGGACCACGTCGCCGGTCTCGGCTGGTGCATTGCCAATGGTTTCCACGGGAAAGTATTTATGACGGCGGAGACTTGGCGCGAAGCTGATTCGTCTCTCTTGGACTACGCAACCTCCGAGGAGTACAAGCTGGCACGTGGGGTGGTTATCGAGCGATTGCCCGTTGGTATGCAAGTGCTCGAACTTGGGCCGATACGCCTCTCCACTGGCCGCTCGGGCCACATGGGCGGCTGCGTATGGTGCTGCTTCGACGATGGCCGCGTGAGGCTCATTTACTGTGGCGATATCGTTCCGGCGAGTCCGGTGTTCGCGATGGATGGCTTGCCGCGGAGCGATGCAATCGTGATCGATGCATCGTACGGCGATGACAACGCCACTTTGCGCGAGCGTACGTCCCAAATCGCCGGATGGATCGAAGCTCATCCACAAGGATGCATCCTGCCGACTCCCCTGCATGGGCGTTCAGCGGAGCTGCTCGCCATCATCGAATGCCCCTTGGCCTTAGCTCCAGGAATGCGCGATGCTCTAGCTACGCAGCTCGACGGCGAGGCTTGGCTCGTGCCCGGCATCAGCGACGCGCTCGCGAAGAGGCTTGCGACCGCTGCCGACTGGCAACCGGGTCATCCGTTTCCGCGTGCCGCGCTCCTGTGTCACGACGGTATGGGAATTCGTGGCCCATCGCGGGCACTGCTCACCGATGCCACGCGGCTAGAGCACCCTACTTTGTTCACCGGCCACCTGCCCAAGAACAGTCCTGGCGAGGAGATGGTCGCGCATCGGCGAGCGGGCTGGATTCGCCTACCGACACATCCGACTCTCGCTGAGAATCGTGCGCTGGTCGCGGCATCCGGCGCAATGATCGTGGTCGGCCACTCCTGCGACGAGACCGTTCTCGAGCGCCTCCAGGCGCACCTCCCGCAATTGGATACGACGCTCGCCATCGGCGATCTGGTCGAGATCTGAAAGGGCGCCTCGTATGCGCATCCTTGTTTGCAACGACGATGGAATTCAAGCTACGGGTCTCCAAACGCTCGCAGCCGCCGCGCGGATTCTTGCGCCGGAGGTCTGGGTGGTCGCACCGGAACGCAAATGGACCGCGGCGAGTCATCAGCTTTCTTTCGATCTGGTGCTTACGCTGACGCGTACGGGAGAGCGCGAGTACGCATGCTCCGGATCACCTGCCGATTGTGTGATCGCCGCCATGACTTTGCTGTTCACGGGCGAGTCGAAGCCCGACCTGGTGTTGGCGGGATTGAACGACAAAATTAACGTCGCGGAGGATATCGCTTATTCGGGGACGATGGCGATAGCGCGGGAGGCGACGTTCTGGGGAGTCCCGGCGATCGGTTTATCCCGTGACGATCTCGCTATGCCGCAACCTTTAGGAACGCGCGCAATTGGAGCTCTGCTCGCTTTCCTGTGGGAAGCACGAGCGCAGTGGCACCAAGCGGATAGTTGGCTTTCGCTCAACCTTCCCGAACGCTTGCCGGCGCCGCTCGTGCAAGCACATGTTGGCCGCGACAAGATCGGTTCAGTCTGTGAGACGCTGGAGTCCGGGCCGGACCGCATCGCATTTCGTCTCGTTCGCGGACGTCCCGGTATGATGGCCGATGGCGACGAGCGCGCAGTAGTGACTGCGGGCGGTATCGCCCTGGTTCGGCACGGTTGGTTTGCCGGGACTCCCATCGAACAGGCAACCATCGAGGGTTGGAATCGTACACTTCGGTGAGCGCATCCCAACGCGGGGGGTCGATCTTTACTTCCGTCCGCCGGAGCCCGTGTGCCGCGTGCTGCGCTGGGAAAGCGCCCGAGGTGACATGGTAGAATCCCTTGCTCCCAGGTGCGCGATCTGCGCGCGCCCCTACCTAAGACCCTGATTCCAAGCCAATTGCACGGGCGCCCCAGCCCGAGGCACGCCTACGATTTCTCCAATTGGCCACGACCAGATCCATCTCCAGCATTACAGCAAAATCAACTTGAGATCCCGATGAGCGCAATGAATCGACCTCCCATTACCCGCCGTCGGTCGCGGATCGCGATTGTGGGGGGTGTACAGATCGGCGGCGGACACCCGATTGTGGTGCAGTCCATGACCAATACAGAAACAGCGGACATCGGTTCCACTGTGACTCAGGTCAAGGCGCTGGCTGACGCCGGATCCGAACTCGTTCGAATTGCAGTCAACACCTCGGAGGCAGCAGCCGCGGTTCCTGCCATACGCGAGCGTCTCGATGCAATGGGTTGCAAGGTGCCGCTGATTGGGGATTTCCACTTCAACGGGCACAAGCTGCTGTCCAACTTTCCAGAGTGCGCGCAGGCGCTCGCGAAATACCGCATCAATCCCGGCAATGTCGGCAAAGGTAGCCGCCATGATCCGCAATTTGCAGTGATGATCGAGCGAGCCATCGACTTTGGCAAGCCAGTTCGCATCGGGGTCAACTGGGGCAGCCTGGATCAGGACTTGATGGCAAGTCTCATGGACGAGAACGCTAAGTCAGCGGTTCCGCTCGATGCCGCGCACGTCATGCGTGAGGCGCTCATTTGCTCCGCGATCCGCAGTGCACAGTTTGCTGAGGCGCTCGGCCTGCCCGGTGACCGCATCATCCTGGCGTGCAAAGTTTCCAATGTGCAGGACCTGATAGCGATCTATTCGCAGCTTGCGCGACGCTGCGACTATCCGCTGCATCTCGGCCTCACCGAAGCGGGAATGGGCAGCAAAGGGATCGTCGCGTCGACCGCCGCGCTAGCCGTGCTTCTGCAGCAGGGCATCGGCGACACCATACGGATTTCCCTCACCCCGAAGCCCGGCGGAGACCGCACCGAGGAAGTGATCGTCGCGCAAGAGATCCTTCAGACGATGGGCCTTCGATCGTTCTCTCCGCTGGTCAGCGCCTGCCCGGGCTGCGGTCGTACAACGAGCGACTTCTTCCAGGAATTGGCCGACAAGATCCAGTCCTATCTACGGGCGCAGATGCCGGAGTGGCGAAAACGCTACCCCGGTGTCGAAAACATGACTGTCGCCGTCATGGGATGTGTGGTGAACGGTCCCGGCGAATCGAAGATCGCGAACATCGGAATCAGTCTTCCGGGCACGGGCGAGGTGCCGGTAGCTCCGGTCTTCGTCGATGGCAAGAAGACCGTGACATTGAAGGGTGGGCGCATTGCGGAGGAGTTCGAGGCGATCATCTTCGACTATGTCCGCGTGACCTACGGGAGCGAATCGTCGTCGTCAAGCCTGCGCCCTGAGAAGAACGTAATCAACATTCGTCGTGCCTAGGCTTTCTTCAGTGCAGTCCCGTGTCAACACGGACAGCAAGGGGATTGCGACGGAGGGTTTCACAGAGGCACTCCGGATCGGCGTTTTGAGATGCGTTATTACGCCGTAATCCCAGCAGGCGGAAACGGCAGTCGCTTTCGGAGCGAGTCACCGAAACAGTACTGGATGCTGCGCGATAAACCGGTGCTGCTGCATAGCATCGAACGCTTGATTGCCGCCTTTCCTCTGACGCATACCTACGTAGCCATCCCCCCACACGACCGCTTGTTTGAGGCGATTATCGGCGCCAAAATCGGAGTGACAGTCTTGCGCTGCGGAGGAGCAACGCGCAGCGATACGGTGCGCAATGCGCTGGGAGCGCTGGTTAACGCGACGGACGACGACTGGATTTTAGTCCACGACGCAGTGCGGCCGTGCATCGACCCCGCCTCCCTGGATCGGCTCCGGCAGGAACTCTTTCACGACCAGGTCGGCGGTTTGCTCGCGGTACCCCTGGTTGGCTCCATTAGGCGCGCCAACACCGATGGCTGCAGTTCCCGCACCGAGAGTGGTGAGGGGCTTTGGCGTGCGCAAACACCTCAAATGTTCCGACATCAGGTGTTGCGAACTGCGCTCGCTAATCCTGCAGCGGCAGACTGCACCGATGAAGCGGAGGCTGTCGAGGCGCTCGGATTGAAGCCTCGCCTCGTGATTGGTAGCCCGAACAACCTCAAAATTACATATCCTGAGGACCTGGCGCTCGCTGCAGCTATCATGTCGACACAGTAGCATGCGCACTGATAGCAATTCTCCCGTCCCCTCCATTCCTCGTTAGCATTAGCGGGCCTGCAGAGGTGAGCGAGGACGAAGCGCGTGATGTTGGCCCCGTTTTGAGACAGTTCAAAGCGAGTTTGGCCGAGATCCCGGCGGGGCCGAGCTCAAGCCACACGACATTTGTCGCGGCCATCGCGGACAGCTACCACCTCAGGTGCCCGCACCAACAGACCACCCTATCCGCATCGACGCCGTCTGGAACAGGCGATCGGTGCTACCCCCTGATCACTTTTTCTTCGCCGTCGGATTGAGGCTCGTGATGCGGCCGCTTTCGGTGCCCGCCTTCTCGTCGATGATGGCATTGATCAGCGTCGGGCGCTTCGAGCGAATCGCCTCTTCCATGCCCTTGCGCAATTCGTCGGGCGTCCTGGCGTACACACCGACGCCGCCGAAGGCTTCGATCAACTTCTCGTAGCGCGCGTCTTTCACGAATACGAGCGGCGACGGGTCCTTACCGCCGGTGGGATTGGTCTCGTCCCCGCGGTACACGCCGTTGTTGTTCATGATCACGACGCACACCGGCAGGTTGTAGCGGCAGATCGTTTCGAGCTCCATACCCGAGAACCCGAACGCGCTGTCGCCTTCGACCGCGATCACCTGCTGGCCGCCGACCACGGCTGCGGCGACCGAGTAGCCCATGCCGATGCCCATGATGCCCCATGTACCCACGTCGAGACGCTTGCGCGGCTTGTACATGTCGACGATGCTGCGGGTAAAGTCCAACGCGTTCGCGCCCTCGTTCACCAGGAACGCGTCCGGGTTCGCCTTGACGATGTCGCGCACTACATTGAGGGCGCTGTGATAGTTCATCGGCGACGGGTTCTTGGCGAGTGTCTCGCCCATCTTGGCGATATTCTTTTCCCTGCGCTCGTTGATCGCGTTCACCCACTCCGCCGGCGCCTTGGGAAACTGGGTGCCGATCGCCTGCAGCATCGCCGCGACACTCGACGCGATGTCACCGACCACCGGCGCGTCGATCCGCACGTTGCTGTCGGCCTCGATCGGCGAGATGTCGATCTGGATGAACTTCTTGTTCGCCCAATCCTTGGGGCCCTTGCCACCCCACGTCTTGCCCTTGCCTTGTGAGAGTAGCCAGTTGAGACGCGCGCCGATCAGCATCACGACATCGGACTCGGGCAGCACGAAGGAACGTGCCGCAGACGCGGACTGCTGATGGGTGTCGGGCAGGAGCCCCTTGGCCATCGACATCGGCAGGTACGGAATGCCGGTCTTCTCAATCAATGCGCGGATGTCGTTGTCGGCTTGCGCATAGGCGGCCCCCTTGCCGAGGATGATCAGCGGCTTCTTCGCCCCCTTCAGCAGATCAACCGCGCGCTGCACCGCGTCCGGCGCGGGGATCTGCCGCGGGGCCGGATCGACAACCTTGATCAGCGTCTTCTTGCCGTGCTCCGCATCGATCGTTTGTGGGAAGAGCTTGGCCGGCAGATCGAGGTACACACCGCCCGGTCGGCCGGACAGGGCAGAGCGGATCGACCGCGCGACGCCGATGCCGATGTCTTCGGCGTGCAGGACGCGGTACGCCGCCTTGCACAGCGGTTTCGCGATCGCCAGCTGGTCCATCTCTTCGTAGTCGCCCTGCTGCAGGTCGACCACCTCGCGCTCGGACGAGCCGCTAATGAGAATCATCGGAAAGCAGTTGGTCGTGGCGTGCGCGAGCGCCGTCAGGCCGTTCAGGAATCCCGGCGCCGACACGGTGAGGCAGATGCCCGGCTTCTGGGTCATGAAGCCGGCAATCGCCGCCGCGTAGCCGGCGTTCTGCTCGTGACGGAACGAGACGACGCGCAGGCCCGCCGCCTGCATCTTGCGGGTCAGGTCGGTGATGGGAATCCCCGGTAGACCGAAGATGGTGTCGATGCCGTTGAGCTTGAGGGCTTCAATCACCAAGCTGAAGCCGTCGGTCTCCTGGGCCTGCGGCGCGGCGGCCGCGAGGCCTTCGGCGCCCATCTGCTGGGTCGGCTGCATACCGGCGGGTGCCGGCTCGGTACGCTTCGTCGTCACACTTTCCATAGCGATCTCCTGAGGACTTTGGACCGGATCGCGGGCTTCGCCGCCGGCGATCGCGAACATCCGGAAACTTTGCTACGGGCCGCAGGCGCAGGCGCCATGCGTTGCCCCATTCCAACTGGACGAGGATCGCGAGCGCTGCCGCCCGCTATCGCCGCCGGCTATTCCTTGATCAGACCCGCGCCGCGGGCCCACTTGTACTTCGCGCCGAGCACCGCGACCGGCATTTCGGTCGAGTACGCATACGCCGGTACGCCGTGGGCGAACAAATATTCCGCGGCCTCCTCGACCTCCACGTCACCTGCGAGGGAGGCCACGATCGGCTTCTGGATGCCCTTGGCCTTGAACTCCTCCACGACCTCGACGACCAGCTTCGCGAACACCATCGGCGGGGTGATGATGGTGTGCCAGTAGCCAAGGATGAGTGAGTGAATGCGATCGTCCTCGAGTCCCAGACGGATGGTGTTCTGGTAGGTCTTGGGCGGCTCGCCGCCGGTGATGTCGACCGGGTTGCCAGCCGCACCGAAAGGCGGGATAAACTTGCGAAAGGCCGCGTCGAGATCTGCGGGCATCGTCATGAGTCGCACGTCGTTGTCTACGCAGGCGTCCGACAGCAGCACCCCCGATCCACCGGCGCCGGTGATGATCAGGGCGTTCTCGCCCTTGGGGGTGGGCAGAACCGGGATCGCCCGGGCGTATTCGAGCAGGTCGCGCAACGAGCGCGCGCGGATAACGCCGGACTGCTTCAGCACATCCTCGTAGATCTTGTCGTTGCCCGCGAGCGCGCCGGTATGCGAGCTCGCCGCACGCGCACCCAAGCTGGTGCGACCGGCCTTGAGCATGACCACCGGCTTTTTCTTCGAGACACGCTTCGCGACCTCGGCAAAGGCCCGGCCATCCTTCAGGTCCTCGCAGTGCTGCGCAATGATGTGGGTGTTGTCGTCCTGCTCGAAGAATGTGAGCAGATCGTCCTCGTCGATGTCGGACTTGTTGCCGAGGCCGACGATCGCCGACACGCCCATCTTGGCCGAGCGCGAGAAGCCGATGATCGCCATGCCGATCCCGCCCGACTGCGACGACAGTGCTGCGTGGCCCTTCACGTCATAGGCCGTGCAGAACGTGGCGCAGAGGTTCTTCCAGGTGTAGTAGAAGCCGTAGATGTTTGGGCCCATGAGCCGCACGCCGTACTTGCGGCCGATCTTCTGAATCTCCTCCTGGCCTTCGACGTTACCGGTCTCGGCGAATCCCGACGGGATGAGCACCGCGCCGGGAATCTTCTTCTCGCCGACCTCGGTGAGCGCCTGGGCGACGAACTTGGCGGGAATGGCGAACACGGCGACGTCGATGGTGCCGGGGACGTCCTTGACGCTCTTGAACGCTTTCCTTCCCATGATCTCGGTCGCCGAGGGGTGGATCGGGTAGATCTCGCCCTGGTAGCCGCCGTTGATCAAATTTTTCATGACCGAATTGCCGATCTTGCCGGCCTCGTTCGAGGCGCCAATGACCGCAACCGCATCGGGCTTCATGATCCGGTTCATGTCGCGCACGATGTCGTCGTGCTTCGGACGATGGCGCGCTTCGGGGGGGTTCCAGTCCGTGACGATGCGCACGTCGGCGGCAATCGCGCCGTCCTTGGTGGCGAACACCGGATTCAAGTCCATCTCCGAGATCTCGGGGAAGTCGGCGACCAGTTGAGACACGCTCTCGATCAGCCCCGCCAGCGCATCCCGGTTGACCGGATCACCGCCGCGCACGCACTTCAGCATCTCCGCGGCCTGCACGCCATCGAGCATCGACAGCGCGTCCTCCTTGGTGGCGGGTGCGAGCCGGAAGGTGATGTCCTTCAGCACCTCGACAAGCACGCCGCCCAGGCCGAACGCCACGAGCTTGCCGAACGACGGATCGGTCACCGCCCCGACGATGACTTCCTGCCCACCTTTCAACATCTGCTGCACTTGCACACCGAGCAGGTTCGCCTTGGCGTCGTACTTCTTGGCATTGGCCATGATGGTGTCGAAGCCCTGCTCGACTTCCTGAGCGGTCTTCATGCCGACCAGCACGCCGCCGGCTTCCGTCTTGTGCAGGATCTCAGGCGAGACGATCTTCAGCACCACCGGAAAGCCCATGCCGTCCGCCAGTTTCGCGGCCTCGGTGCGGCTCGTTGCGACACCTTCGCCCGGCACCGGGATGCCGTAGGCGTCGCACACAAGCTTGCCTTCCGGCGCGGTGAGCGAGGTGCGGCCTTCCGCCTTCACCTTATCGAGAATCGTCCGGACCGCCGTCTTGTCGTGCGTCATCTTGCCTCCCGAATGGTTCTTGTCGTCCGCCATGTTCGTCCTCCGTCGGTCAGTGATCGACCCGCGGCCGCGTCACTGCATCTTGAAATGTTCGCCTTGCCCTAGTATCCCGAATCGGAGTTCGCCGCCGCAGCCATCGCAATTTCATTCAACGAACTTCCAAAATTCGGGACACTAGGCCGTCTGCGCTTCCGCGAGCACCTGTCCGCCACCGAAGGAGGAATGCTCCTCGACGGTCCCACCGGCGTCGACCCGCACCGCGCAATACTTGAACTCCGGGATCTTGCCGACCGGATCCAATGCCGGATTGGTCAGCATGTTGGCCGCCGCCTCGTAGTAGCAGAACGGGATGAATACCGCGCCGGGAGGTGTGCCGTCGTCGGCGCGCGCATAGAGCGTGATCGCGCCGCGCCGCGACCGGACCGTGATCGGGTCGCCTGGCCGGATGCCCAGGCGACTGATGTCGCTGCTGTTGAGCGAAGCCACGGGCTCGGGCTCGATGGCGTCGAGCACCGAGGCACGCCGGGTCATGCTACCCGTATGCCAGTGCTCGAGCTGCCGGCCGGTGATGAGCACCATGGGGTACTCGGCATCGGGACGCTCATCGGCCGGGATGAGATCGGCCGGCACCAGCTTGGCGCGCCGCGAAGGCGTCGGGAAGTCTTCCGTGAACACCACTGGATCCCCCGGATCGCCTTCGTTGATGCACGGATAGGTCACCGACGACTCAGCTTCCAGCCGCTCCCAAGTAATGCCGGCGATCGAATCCATCGCCTTGCGCATCTCATTAAACACCTCGCGCGGATGGGCGTAGTTCCAGTCGAGCCCGAGGCGCTGCGCGATTTGCTGGATAATCCACAGGTCGGGCTTGGCCTCGCCAGGTGCATCGAGCGCCTGGCGGCCGAGTTGCACCAGCCGATCCGTGTTGGTAAATGTCCCGGTCTTTTCCGGGAAGGCGGTAGCGGGCAGGATCACGTCGGCGAGATAGCAGGTCTCGGTGAGGAAAATGTCCTGCACGACGAGGTGCTCGAGCTTGGCGAGCGCACCACGGGCGTGATGCACGTCGGGATCGGACATCGCCGGGTTCTCGCCCATGATGTACATGCCGCGGATGTCGCCGGCGTGCACGGCGTCCATGATCTCGACCACCGTGAGACCGGGCCGCGGGTCGAGCGGCGTGTTCCAGAGCTTCTCGAAGCGCTGCTGTGCCTCGGGATTGTCTACCCGCTGGTAATCGGGGAACACCATCGGAATGAGTCCCGAATCCGAGGCGCCCTGCACGTTATTCTGACCGCGCAGCGGATGCAGTCCCGTGCCCGGACGGCCGATCTGCCCGGTAATCATGGCGAGTGCGATGAGGCAACGGGCGTTGTCGGTGCCGTGCACGTGCTGCGAAATCCCCATGCCCCACAGGATCATCGACGCCCGCGACGTGGCAAACAGTCGCGCAACCTCGCGGATCGTTTCCGCTGGAATACCACAGATCGGCGCCATGGAGTCGGCACTGTAGCCCTCGACATTACGCATGAGCGCCTCGTAGCCGCTGGTGCGATCGGCGATGAAGCGCTCGTCGACGAGGCCTTCCGCGACGATGGTATGCATCATCGCGTTCAGCAGGGCCACGTCGGTGTCGGGCTTGAACTGCAGGAAATGCGCGGCGTGGCGCGCGAGCTCGGAGCGGCGCGGATCGGCGATGATGAGCTGGGTGCCTTGCTTCACCGCGTTCTTGATCCAGGTGGCCGCGACCGGATGGTTGACCACCGGGTTGGCGCCGATCAGCAGCACGACGTCGGCCTTGAGCACGTCCATGACCGGATTGGACACCGCGCCGGAGCCGATGCCTTCCATCAGGGCGGCGACGCTCGAGGCATGGCACAGTCGGGTGCAATGGTCGACGTTATTGGTGCGAAAACCCGTGCGCACCAGCTTTTGGAAAAGATAGGCCTCCTCGTTGCTGCCTTTGGCCGAGCCGAAGCCCGCCAGGCTGCCGGGACCGCGGCTGTCCCGCAGCGCGGAGAACTTGCCGCCGGCGAGGTCGAGCGCCTCGTCCCAGGTCGCCTCCCGGAACACGCGCATCACGTCGTCGGGATCCATGGTGAAGTCGGCGTTCTTCGGCGCGTCTTCGCGGCGGATCAGCGGGACGGTCAGCCGCTGCTTGTGATGCACGTAGTCGAAGCCGTAGCGTCCCTTCACGCACAGCCGGCCATGATTCGCCGGGCCGTCGCGTCCCTGGACGTGGATGATGCGGTTGTCTTTGACGTGGTAGGTGAGCTGGCAGCCCACCCCACAGTACGGGCAGACCGACGCGACAGTCTTGTCCACTTCCACCAGGCCGGCCTCGCGCGCAGGCATCAGGGCGCCGGTAGGACAAGCCTGCACGCACTCGCCGCAGGCGACGCAGGTAGACGCCCCCATGGGGTCGTCGAGGTCGAAAACCGGCAACGAGGCGTTGCCGCGATACGCAAAGCCGATGACGTCGTTGACCTGCAGCTCGCGGCACGCGCGCACGCAGCGGGTGCATTGAATGCAGGCGTCGAAGTTGACGGCGATGGCGGGGTGGGTGAGATCGGCGTCCGGCGAGCGCCGTGGCGCGAAGCGCGGGTTGCCAACCTCGAGCTCGCGCACGTAGTAATTGAGCTCGGAATCGGGCCTGTAGTCCTTCGGCGGCATGTCCGACTGCAGGAGCTCCAGCACGAGGCGCTGGGAGTGCATGGCACGGGCGCTCACGCTCGACACGACCATACCCTCCTTGGGCGCACGGCAGCACGACGGGGCGAGCACGCGCTCTCCTTCGATCTCCACCATGCAGGCCCGGCAATTGCCGTCCGGCCGCATGTTCTCGGCGTAGCACAGGTGCGGGATGTCGATGCCCTGCCGCTTCGCGGTCTGGATAATCGTCTCGCCCGGCGCCGCCGACGCGGGCTTGCCGTTCAGCGTAAACGCGATGGCAGTTTGGTCCGCTGCGATGTCCACCATGAGGTTCATGTCGCCTTCCTTCCTGCCGCTGTAGGGAGCGCCTTCATCTCAGGCGATCTCGTGCGGGAAATACTTGATGACGCAACGAATAGGATTCGGCGCTGCCTGGCCCAGGCCGCAGATCGACGCATCGGTCATGACCTGGGAAAGCTCCTCGAGAAGCCCCTGGTCCCAGCGATCGGCCTGGAGCAGATCGACAGCCTTGGCCGTGCCCACCCGGCACGGGGTGCACTTGCCGCATGACTCGGCCGCGAAGAACCGCATCACGTTCAGCGCAGCGTCGCGCGCCCGATCCTGCTGCGACAGCACCATCACCGCCGCCGAGCCGATGAAGCAGCCGTGGGCGTTAAGGGTGTCGAAATCCAGCGGGATGTCCGCCATCGACGCCGGCAGAATGCCGCCCGACGCTCCGCCGGGGAGGTAGGCGTACAGCTCGTGGCCCGACAGCATGCCGCCACAGTATTCGTCTACCAGCTCGCGCAGGGTGATGCCCGCAGGCGCGAGATGCACGCCCGGCTGTTGCACGCGGCCCGAGACCGAGAACGAGCGCAAGCCCTTGCGGCCATTGCGTCCCTCGTCCGCGAACCAGGCCGCGCCCTTCTCCAGGATGTCCCGCACCCAGAAGAGGGTTTCCATGTTGTGCTCGAGAGTCGGGCGGCCGAAGAGCCCTGCCTGCGCCACGTACGGCGGCCGCAGCCGCGGCATGCCGCGCTTGCCCTCGATCGACTCGATCATGGCCGACTCCTCGCCGCAGATGTACGCACCCGCACCGCGGCGCAGGTGGATCACGGGCAGGGCGCAGGGCGGGTCCGCAGTGAGGGCAGCGAGTTCGTCGGCAAGGAGCTCCCGACAAGCGGCATACTCGTCACGCAGGTAGATGTAGATCTCGGCGATGTCGACCGCCCACGCGGCGATCAGCATGCCTTCCAGAAACCGGTGCGGATCGCGCTCGAGGTAGAAGCGATCCTTGAACGTACCCGGCTCGCCCTCGTCGATATTCACCGCACATAGCCGCGGCGCCGGCTCGGCCCGGACGATGCGCCACTTCCGCCCCGCCGGAAAGCCCGCGCCGCCCAGTCCGCGCAGGCCGGAGCTTTCCATCGTCGCAAGGACGGTCTCGAGTGGGCGATCGCCGTTCACGCACGCCTGCAGGGTCTTGTAGCCGCCTTCGGCGCGGTAGCGCGCGTAATCCGCGTAAGGGCCCACCGAAGGGCGCACCGTACCGCTGCCGACCAGCGCGCGAACCGTGGAGACCGTTGCGTGGTCGACCGGATTCCACCCCACCAGCGCTACGGGCGCGGCGTGGCAGCGACCGACACAAGGCGCGGGAAGTACCCGCACGTCGGAACCGAGTTGTGTTCGCAGGTCCGACTCGAGGGCGCCGCTGCCTGCCATTGCGCACGACAGCGAGTCGCAGACGCGCACCGTCAGCCGCGGGGGCGCCTTCTCGCCTTCCTTGACCACGTCGAAGTGATGGTAGAAGGTCGCGACCTCGTACACCTCCGCCATCGGCAGGCGCATCTCGGCGGCGAGCGCCACGAGGTGCGTGGCCGGCAGGTAGCCGCACGCGTCCTGGATCCGGTGCAGGTGCTCGATCAGGAGGTCGCGCCGCCGCGGGGCATCGCCCAGCAGTGCGCGAATCTCGTCGGCCGCGGCCGGATCGACGATCCGGCCCTTCGGGGTCGCGCGCACCTTCGGACCCTGCCGCTTGCCCTCGGCAGCGATCGGGATGACACCCCGTTTTACGGTGTTTGAACTCAAAGATTCGTCCTGGTGCGCTGGATGAGGTTCAGGCCGACGCCTTCTTCGGCTCCTTCGAGAAAGCCCCCGCTTCGCGCAGGCGCGCGATCTCCGCGTCGGGCATTTCGAGCACCTCGCGCAGGATTTCTTCGGTGTGCTCGCCGAGGGTCGGGGAGCGTCGGATCTCGGCCGGCGAATCCGACATCTTGATCGGCATCCCGACGTTGTACCACGGGCCGCGCTGGGGATGGTCGAGCTTCACCATCATGTCCCGACCGAGCACGTGCTCGTCGTTGAAGAGGTCCTCGGTCGACATGATCGGGCCACACGGCACGTCGATCTCGTTCAGGATCGCCATGAACTCGCGCTTGGTGTACTTCAACGCCAGCTCGCCGATGAGCTCCCACATGTCGCGCTGGTGATTGCGCCGCTCGGCGATCGTCGCGAACCTTGGATCGTTGACCAGATCGGGCAGGTCCAGTTCCTTGCCGATGCGCTTGGCGATGTCGGCCCACACCGCTTCCTGGACGACGATGTAGAGGAAGTCGTTCGGTCCCCCTGGCTTGCAGCGGATGGCGTTGCCGAGCTGCCCACCTCCGGAATCGTTGCCGGCCCGCGGCACCGCGCCCATGCCCGCATGCGTGCCCACCGAGTACTCGTCCAGCGGGCCGTGAAACAGCCGCTGGTGATCGCGAAACTTGACGCGGCAAAGGTTCATGACCGCGTCCATCATGGCGACCTCGACGTACTGGCCCTTGCCGGAGGTGTGCCGATGCTGCAGGGCGGCCAGCAGCCCGATCACCAGGTGCAGTCCGGTGCCGGAGTCGCCGATCTGGGCGCCCGTCACGAACGGCGGCCCGTCCGGCACGCCGGTGGTGCTCATGGAGCCGCCCATCGCCTGGGCGACATTCTCGTACGCCTTGAAATCGGAGTAGGGACCAGACGAGCCGAACCCCTTGATCGAGCCCATGATGACGCGCGGGTTGATCTCGTGAATCTTTTCCCAGGTGAAACCGAAGCGGTCGAGGACGCCCGGCCCGAAGTTCTCCATGACGATGTCGCACTTCTTGAGGAGCTCGATGAACACCTTCTTGCCCTCGGCGTTCTTCATGTTGCAGGTGATCGAGCGCTTGTTGCAGTTCAGCATAGTGAAGTAGAGGCTGTCGGCGTTCGGTACGTCGCGAAGCTGGCCGCGCGTGGCATCGCCGATAGGATTCTCGAACTTGATCACGTCCGCGCCCATCCAGGCCATCAGCTGGGATGCCGTGGGGCCTGCCTGCACGTGCGTCATGTCGAGGATGCGAATGCCCGACAGTGCTTTCATTTTCACGTCTCCTTTTAGTGGCGATCACTTCGCGCCGATGGCGCGACTGCTCACCGAGATTCAGCCGACGGTCGCGCCGTCGGGCACGCCCTGCGGGTCAGGCAATCAAGACCCAATACCACGCGAAAGACTCCAACACCACGCGATCGGCGACGCGCTACCGCGCATGCCATGACGCGATCCAGCACACCGTGACCGGCCAAGCAATCTCTCGGGGGTTCCGTGTGGACGTTATCGTGGTGCTGCCTCGGGAACGGCGCAGTTCCGGTTGTGGTGCGCGGCGGGAGCTAAGGCGAGGTCGATCAGAGTCCGGAAGGGCGACGCGTGCCACGCATCCTCCAGCGGCCGGACCGGAACTCAGTGTCATGCCATGGATCCGGCGCGTCGGGCTGGGCCAAAGCTTGAAGCCCGAAGCACTAATCCCAGCCGGCGAGCGATTGCGAAGGAAGCCTGGGCGACCGCTCAGCGTAACGCCCGCGCTCCATAAGAGCCAATCAAAAATTCAGATACTCGCTATAACACCCCCTTTATGGTCGAAAAGCCGGCCGAAGTTCTCTCGCCGCTAACTTCCCGCGTATCCAGGTAGCGATGCTTGGCGTTCATCACCCGGAGCGCATTCTCGACGTCGGTGACGCCGGGGCACCTGCCGGGTCAGGTCGGCCGCGAGCTTCTGCTCCCGGTCGTCGACCACCACTCCTCGCAGCACGACACGAGCATCGTCGACCTCGGGCGTGATGTCGATCTGCGCCCCCCCACTCGTGGGCGCCGAGCGTGGCCTGGATCCGGGCCTGCAGCGCCCGATTGCGCAGGAACGCGACGCTTTCCGGAGTCGGCCGAAATTCGGGTCGGCGCGTAAGCTCGATGACCTGCTCGATGCAGCTCGGGATCGAGACCCTTCCCGTATTCAGCACCATGTCATAGAGCAGCGGGTCACCCAGCGTGAGCCCGAAGGTCTGGTGGATGCGCGCGGCGTGCGCGCTGTCGGAACGCTCGATCTCGTCCCGGGCGATCTCGGGATCGTCGGTATCGAGCCGCTCCATCAGCCACTTCACCCGATTCTCTAGCGGCGCACAGATACGAATGCACGGGACGTGACGCACGGGAAAGAGCAGGATCGTCGCGCCCCATCCGCGGATCAGGACATCGCCCTCGAGCGCGCGCTCGTGAACCTGCTCCGCTGTCAGGAGCTCGAGGCTACTCTCGTCGATGCGCCGCTTCTCGAACCAGCCGAGCTGCCCTTCACGGAAGCGGCGGATGAGGCTTTTCTTGACCCGCATCCGGTCTGCTGCGGCATCGCCGATCTCATGGCGTACCAGGCGCAGGTCGAGCGCCTGCGCCACCCCGGCGGCGACGTCGCGACCGAGGGTTCCCATCTCCTGCGACATGGCTATGACGGTCATGGCCACAGCTCCCGAAAATCGCGGTAGGCGACGTCCATCACGTCGGATTGGGCGCCGATCCCGAGCGCAAGCGGGCGATTATGCGCGAGATGAGCGGCCAGGACAGCATGACGAGGGCGAGGGCGGTGATGCTGCCCACCAAGGGGTTGGAGAAGAACACGGTGGCGTCGCCCTGGGACATCAGCATCGACTGGCGGAACGAGTCCTCGGCGCGATCCCCGAGCACTAGCGCCAGCACCAGCGGCGCGAGTGGATAGTCGAGCTTCTTGAACACGTAGCCCACCACGCCGAACAGCATCATGAGCCAGATATCGAGCATGGCGTTGTGTACGGTGTACGCGCCGATCGCGCAGATCACGATGATGATCGGGGCGATGATCGAGAACGGAATCCGGAGGATTGCCGCGAACAGCGGCACGCAGGTCAGCACCACGATCAACCCGGCGATATTGCCGAGGTACATGCTGGCGATGAGGCCCCACACGAAGTCCTTCTGCTCGACGAACAGCAGGGGGCCGGGCTGGAGGCCCCAAATCAGTAAACCGCCGAGCAGCACCGCCGCCGTCGGTGATCCCGGAATGCCCAGCGCTAGCATGGGGAGCAGCGCCGACGTACCGGCCGCATGGGCGGCGGTCTCGGGTGCGATCACACCCTCGATCTGACCGGTGCCAAACTTGTGGCCGTCGCGCGACATGCGCTTCGCCACGCCATAGCTCATGAACGACGCCGGCGTCGCCCCGCCCGGAGTGATGCCCATCCAGCAGCCGATGACACAGCTGCGCAGCGAAGTCACCCAGTACTTGGGCAGCTTCTTCCAGGTCTCGAGCACCACCTTCGGATTGATCTTGGCGGTCTTGCCGGTGAACGACAGCCCCTCCTCCATCGAGAGCAGGATCTCACCGATCCCGAAAAGCCCGATCACCGCGATCAGGAAGTCGAATCCACGCATCAACTCGGTGAAGCCGAAGATGAGCCGCAGCTGTCCGGTCACCGTATCCATGCCGACTGCCGCGAGCGCGAAGCCCAGCATCATGGAGACGAGCGTTTTCGAGGCCGAGCCCTTGCCCATGCCGATGAAGCTGCAGAACGTCAGAAGATAGACCGCGAAGAACTCCGGCGGCCCGAACCGCAGCGCGAACTTGGCCACCAAGGGCGCCAGGAAGGTGATCATGATCACCGCGACGAACGCGCCGACGAACGAGGACGTGAACGCCGCGGTCAGGGCCTCCCCGGCACGGCCCTGCTGGGCCATCGGGTAGCCGTCGAAGGTCGTCGCCACCGACCACGGCTCACCGGGGATGTTGAACAGGATGGAGGTAATGGCCCCGCCGAAGAGCGCGCCCCAATAAATGCAGGACAGCATGATGATCGCCGAGGTCGGCGGCATCGTGAAGGTGAGGGGCAGGAGGATGGCGACGCCGTTGGCCCCCCCTAGTCCAGGCAGCACGCCGATGATGACGCCCAGGATGATGCCGATCATCATTAGCAGGGTGTTGAACGGCGTCAGCACCACCGAAAAACCCTGGAACAATGCGCTCAGTTCTTCCAAGTAGATCTCCTAGACGCAGCGGGCGGCCGCCCGCGACGCCGTGTGCAGCCGAACTCAGTAACCAAGGAACCCGAGCGGATTGAGGTCGCCCTTGAACAGCGGCACCTTGAACCACACTTCGAACATCAGGAAAAACGCCACGTTCACGCCGAAGCCGACGACGACGCTGCGCAGCCACGAGTAGTGGCCAAGCCAGACCATGAAGACCGTGATGTAGATCGCCGACGCGATGTAGAGGCCGATCCACTGCACGGCGAACACGTAGACGAGCGCCGGGATAAGCACCGTCAACACCAGCTTGAGCGGCCCCCAGGTGACGAAAATGTCGCTTTCCGCGGTGGCCTTGCGCACCGCTTGCCCCAGGATCACCGCGCTGGAGATGCACAGCAGCAGGCCGATGTAGAACGGGAAGTAACCAGACTGTGGACCGTCCGATCCCCACTTCGATCCCAGGCGATAGCTGTCGAATACGACGACCGCGCCGAGCAGGAAGATGAGGAGCGCGACGACGATTTCCACGGAACGCGTGGAGATCCCACGCTCGGAAGCTTGCGATTCTTCGGGCATTGGACCCACCTTCTGGACGGGTACGTGCGCCACGATCGCGGCGCAAAACAAAACCGCACGGCATGCCGTGCGGTCGGGTGCATCGAGCGTCAGGGCTTCGCGAGGAAGCCGGCTTCCTTCATGAGATCACGATGGGTGCCTTCCGCCTTCGCCACCCACTTGGCGTATTCGGAACCCGCCATGAAAGTTGTGTTGAAGGCGCCGTCCTCCATGAACTTCTTCCACTCCGGTGTTTCCCGCACCTTCTTGAACACGTCGACGTAGTACTGAACCTGCTCGGGCGTCACGCCCCCGGGCATGAAAATCCCGCGCAGCATCACGTAGTCGATGGGCACGCCCGACTCCTTGCACGTCGGGATGTCGTTCCAGGACATCTTGTCGGTCACCTTGTTCTTGTACGGCATGCGCTGGTCGTCGAACACGCATAGCGGACGCAGTGCACCCGCCCGCCACTGGGCGACCGCCTCGATCGGATTGTTCACGCTGGAGTCGATGTGCTTGCCGACGAGTTGCACGGCGACGTCACCACCCCCCTTGAACGGGATGTAGGTCATCTTGACGCCCGTGGCCTTCTCCAGCGCGACCGTGATGATCTGGTCTTCCTGCTTCGATCCCGTGCCGCCCATCTTGTACTTGTTCGGGCCGCCTGCCTTGATCGCATCGATGTACTGCTTGGCGTTCTGGTAAGGCGTTTCGGCGTTGACCCACAGCACGAACTGGTCCAGCGCCAGCATCGCTACGGGCGTCAGATCCTTCCAGTTGAACGGCACGCCGGTCGCCAGTGGCGTCGTGAACAGGTTGGAAAGGGTGATGATGATCTTGTTCGGATCCCCCTTCGAGCCCTTGACGTCGAGGAATCCCTCCGCGCCCGCGCCGCCGGACTTGTTGACGACGATGAGTGGCTGCTTCATCAGGTTGTTCTTGGTGATGACGCCCTGCAGCAGGCGCGCCATCTGGTCGGCGCCGCCGCCGCTGCCGGCGGGGACGATGAACTCAACGGGCTTGCTCGGCTCCCAGGCCGCGAAAGCCGGTGCCGCACCTACGGCGAGCACGCCCATCGCCAGCGCAAGCACTGATCGCTGCAATGCAGATTTTTTGATCACGTAGTTCTCCTCCAAGTGGGGTTCGAGCCAGATGACGCTGACCGCATCGAGGCGGCTCTGATGTCGTCGTCCGGGGCCGGACGATCGCGTCACGCGACTGGTCTTGTAATCGGGACCGAGGACGGCCGTCAAGTTCTCCGCCAGGTTCGCCGAGCCCGGTTTTTCATAGTGGCAAGAAAGGCAGACCGTGAAGGCGCCTCGCCCGAAAAATCGACGCGACGCGCGTTTTCATGCACAAGCGGAGGCCGGGTTGCAGAAACATGCGATCACCTGGCTCCCTGAGCAATCACCAAAACCACGCTCATCTCTTCCTTTGCCGGACCTTTGACTACCTAGCACCGCGTCCGGTTCCCGAGCGTAACAGGGGTAGCGACCAAAAACCATAATCACGAGTAAGACTTTCTAATGCTTACGATAAGCTATAGCGTATGCGTCCGCCACGCCGGTAGATCCGCGACGATGAAGAACGCCACCCTGCGCCAACTCAAGGTGTTCGAGGCCGTTGCCCGCCGCCTGTCCTTTTCCCGCGCCGCGGAGGAGTTGCACCTCACCCAGCCGGCCGTGTCGGCTCAGGTCAAGCAGCTCGAGGAGCATGCCGGACTGCCACTGTTCGAACAACTCGGGAAGAAGGTCTATCTCACCCCGGCTGGTCGGGAGATGCTCCATTACAGCCGCGCGATCATCCAGCAGTTCCACGACGCGGAGGCGGCGATGGCCGGGCTCAAGGGCGTGGCCGGCGGCACCCTCAACATCGCGGTGATCAGCGCCGGCGATTATTTCTTCCCGCGGCTGCTCGCCGCATTCCTGCGCCGGCAGCCTGACGTGGTGCTCAACCTGCAAGTGCACAACCGCGAGGCGCTGTTACGCGAGTTGATCGAGAATCGCACCGATCTCGCGGTCATGGTACGGCCGCCAGTGGACCTCGACACCGTCAACGAAACCTTCGCACCGCACCCGTACGTGATCGTCGCGCCGCCCGATCACCCACTGGCCAGGCGTCGGCGCATACCGCTCAGCACCATCCTTCACGAGCCGTTCATCGTCCGCGAGCAGGGATCGGACACGTGGATCTCGATGAGCGAAGCCTTCCGAGCCCACCTGCGGGAACTCAATGTGGCCATGGAGCTCCGCAGTGCCGAAACCATCAAGCAGGCGGTGATCGCCGGCATGGGGCTCACCTTCTTGTCCGCTCACACGATCAGCCTGGAGCTCGCGATGGGCAACCTGGTCGTGCTCGACGTACAGGGCTTTCCGCTGATGCTGAACTGGTACCTGGTGCATCGCCGCAACAAGCGCCTGCCCCCGGTCGCGCAGGTTTTCCGCGAGTTCCTGATGCGCGACGGCGCCGCGTTGATCAAGGCAATCACGGGCATAGACCCGGTTCGCACGCGCGCTCCCGCGGCCCCGGGCGGTTCGCCCAGGAAGCCCGTCAAACGCCGCCGGGCCTAGCAGCTCGCGCCCATTACGCCCGGGCCGCCTTGTAGATCATGGCGCCGGCGAGCCCGTAGAGCAGGCACGCGAATCCACGCCGCAACATCCGCACCGGCGCGCGGTGGGTGAGACGCGCGCCGGCCGGGGCGGTGAACACACTCGCGAGCACGATCAGGGCGAGCGCCGGCAAGTAGATGAAGCCGATGCTGAAGGGCGGCATGCCCTCCACGTCCCGGCCCGCCCAGATGAACCCGAGCGTGCTCGCCGCCGAGATCGGAACGCCGAGCCCCGCCGCCGTCGAGACTGCCGCACGCAGCCGCACGTTGCACCAGACGAGGAACGGGACGGTGAGAAAGGCGCCGCCCGCGCCGACCATGCTCGACACGAGTCCGATCGCGGCACCGGTTCCCGCCAGCGCCACCGGGCCCGGCAATTGCCGCGTCGCATGCGGCTTGCGGTCGAGCAGGATCTGCGTCGCCATGACGATCACGAACACGCCGAAGAGCACCGCGAATGCCGGCGTCGACAAGCCCTTCACGATCTGCGGTCCGATCACGGCCGCCAGCACCACGCCTGGTGCCAGCGCGCCCACGACATCCCAGAGCACGGCGCCGTGCCGATGGTGCTCGCGGGCCGACGACACCGAGGTGAAGAGCATGGTGGCCGTCGCGGTGGCGACCGCGGCGTGGATGACGTGCTCGGTTGGCAACCCCTGGTAGGCGAACAGGAACGTCAGGAAGGGCACCAGGGTGAGGCCGCCACCGATGCCAAGGAGCCCCGCGAGGAAGCCGATGCCGGCGCCGAGCACGACATAGCCGACGAGGAGCCCGGGCTCCATGGCGATCGGCTCACGTCCGCGGCTTGCGCCGCGCGAGTTCCAGGACGACCTTCCATTCGGCTGCCGTCACCGGCGTGATCGACAGCCGGTTGCCGCGCTGGAGGGTACGCATTCCGGCGAGTCGCGGCGCGTCGCGCAGCTCGGGCAGCGTCACGAGACGGGTCTTCTCGACGAAACGCACGTCGACGTTGACCCAACGCGGCGCGACGCGCGTCGACTTGGGGTCGTGGTAGGGGCTCGCCGGCTCGAACTGCGTGGCGTCCGGATAGGCGGCGGTGCAGACCTCGCAGATGCCCGCGACGCCAGGCTCCGGACAGCTCGAATGGTAGAACAGCGCGCGATCGCCGGATGCCATCGCATCGCGCATGTAGTTGCGCGCCTGGTAATTGCGCACGCCGAACCAAGGCGTCGTGCCAGCCGCGGCGAGGTCGTCGATCGAGAACTCGTCCGGCTCCGACTTCATGAGCCAGTAAGCCATGGGGCGCCATCGCTCGCAAAAAAATCGCGGCGCCAGCCATAGGGACCGCCGACGCCGCGCCTGCCTGGTCCGCGGGACTAGCGCCCGCCTTGTCCTGCTTCGCGCCAGTGCTTGCCGCTGCTACCGGCCGCGCACCAGTTGCCGTCGGCGCCGACCAAGGCGCCGTATAAGGTGTTCCCCACCTGTGCCGTCCCGTCCGTCATCTTGAACCATGGTTCAAGACTGGTCGCCTGCCGGGGCCTTAAGGCGCTTCCACGTGGGAGCGCACACCAGCCCGCAAATGGCTCGGCAACCTCGCTAAGTTAGCATTGGTTCAAAGAGTGTATGGACGAGTCGAACACCGCAGGGAACATTGAACTTCGAAATCTCTGTTTACGTGGTTTGCGTGATCGAGCAGTTGCGAACTTCACCGGGATAAGACGGTGGGTCGTGCACTCGGACCGTCGCGTTGTCGCACCCGCAGCGACGGGCTAGGCTCCCGCCAGAACCTCATCGATCGCAGTCTGCATGGATTCGATTCTACGCTGCGCAGATGCCGCGTCAAACGTTGTGACCGGATTTCCGGCGCCGGGTTCGCGCCGCGCGCGCAGCAACTCGTTCGCGATGTTGAGTGCGGCCATGACGGCGATGCGCTCGATGCCGGCAATCTTGCCGCTGTCGCGAATGTCGCGCATGCGTCGAT
>JBDSND010000029.1:0-49879 GCA_039915505.1 Casimicrobiaceae bacterium | reverse complement strand
CCTACAGTCCGCGGGCGATGCGGGCGTACGCCGAGTGGTTGTGGATGGACTCGAAGTTTTCCGCTTCGACACTGAAGGCCTCGAGGCGGGCATCGGTCTGCAGCCGACTCGCGACGCCACGCACCAGGTCCTCGACGAAGCGCGGATTGTTGTAGGCCCGCTCGGTCACGTACTTCTCGTCCGCTCGCTTCAGGATGCCGAAGAGCTCGCAGGAGGCCTCCTCCTCAGCGACCCGGATGAGCTCGGTGAGGCTCACCGGCGCTTTCTCGCGCGCCGTGATGGTGATGAGGGAACGCTGGTTGTGCGCGCCATATTCCGAGATTTCCTTGGAGCACGGGCACAGCGACGTGACCGGCGCGCTCACCGTGACGGTCTGGCGGTAGACGCGGTCCTCCAACTCGCCGACGAGCTTGGCCTCGTAGTCGAGGAGACTCGCGACCCCGGACACCGGCGCCGTCTTGCGGATGAAGAACGGGAACGCGATCTCGATCCGCCCGCCGGGGGCTTCGAGCAGAACCACCAGCGCCTCGAGCAGGTTGCGCAGATTGGCGACGGTGAGCGGTGGCTCGCCGGCAGCGGTCCTTGCCTCGAGCAATGCCACCAGGCGCGACATGTGAGTGCCCTTGCGGTCCTGGGGCAGGCGCACGTACACGTTGCATACGGCAATGGTGGGCTGCGCGGCGGTGTCGCCATCGGCGAACAGCAGCGGGTAGCGCAAGCCCTTGATGCCGACCTGGTCGATGTCGAGCTCGCGGTGATCCGGCGCGGATTGCACGTCGGCGATCGGGATGAGATGTTGGGGCAGTTCGGGTCGGTTCATGGGTGGCGTGGAACGTGGGACGTGGAAAGTGGGACGTGGAAAGTTGGACGTGGGAGGTGGAAAGGGCGGCGTGGAAAGTGGGACTGGGACTTGGAACAGTCGGCGGCCGATGATGGGTGACTATGCGGCCGGTTTAAGTCGCTGTCGAGCCGCCGCTGCCCGAACCGGTGGTGCACCGCGGCGGCGATGCCGGCCGCGTCCAGCCAACACCCTGCCAAGATGGTGGCGGGATCGCCATGATCAAGGAAGGCGTCGGGCGGCAGGATCGTCGACCGTGTCAAGCAAGGGGTACATGGGCAACTCGAGCAGGCTCGGTCGGCGGTCGGGTGAACTGGATTCGTAGTCGGGTGGTCGGATTAGCCAGCTCAGTGCGTGCGATCGACGATCCAGTCGGCGAGTTCCACGAGGCGCCGCGACGCCGAGCCGAAAGGCGCGAGCGCGGCCTGGGCGTCGGCGCGCAGCGCGGCCGCCCGAGCCCGGGCGGCCGGCAGGCCGAGGATCGATACGAACGTCGGCTTGTTCTGCGCCGCGTCCTTGCCCGCCGTCTTACCGAGCGACGCCGCCGATCCTTCGACGTCGAGCACGTCGTCGATGACCTGGAAGGCGAGCCCCGCCGCATCGGCGTACGCGTCGAGTGCGGTTGCGAGGCTGGGCGGCAGGGGTGCGGCAGCACCGGCCCCGAGCCGCACGGCAGCGCGGATCAAGGCGCCGGTCTTCATGCGATGCATGGTCTCGAGCGCCTCCACGGTAAGCACGTTCCCGACCGCAGCCAGGTCAATCGCCTGGCCCCCGGCCATGCCGGCGGGACCGGCCATCTCGGCCAGCAGGGCGCAGGCACCGGCCGGATCCGCGCCCGGGCCACGGGCGAGCACGCCGAAGGCAAGCGACTGCAACGCATCGCCGGCGAGGAGTGCGGTGGCTTCGCCGAACGCAACGTGACAGGTCGGCTTGCCCCGCCGCAACGCATCGTCGTCCATGCAGGGCAGATCGTCATGGACGAGCGAATAAGCGTGCATCAGCTCCAATGCCGCGGCCACGGCATCGACCCTCCCAGGGTCCGCGCCGCCCAGCTCCCCGGCCGCATACGCAAGCAGCGGACGCACCCGCTTACCGCCACCGAGCACCGCATGGCGCATGGCGGCGTGCAGGTCCGTTGGGATGCGATCAGCCGGGGGCAACGCATTGCCAAGAACATGCTCGATTCGCTGCTGGCGCTCGCTCGCCCAGACGGGCCACGCGAGGTCAGGATTCATCACCGGTCGAGGCGTCGGGCTCGAAGCATTTCAGGACGCCCTTTTCGAGCACCTGAACCTGCTGCTGGGCATCGCGCAGCGCGTTCTGGCAGAACTGCAGCAACGCTGCGCCCCGCTCGTACGCGGCCAGTGATTCCTTCAGCGGCAACTGCCCGCCCTCCATGGTCGCGACGATTTTTTCAAGCTCGGTGAGGGCTGCTTCGAAACTAGCGGGGGAATCGGAGGTCATGGATGCTATGGCATGCCGGGAAGCGCGTCTGGCGCCGTCGGAAAGGATCCTGGTGGGCACGGCGACAAGGAGGCGTGGCGGGACGGGTGACGATTTTCCCGGTGCGGCGAGATTCTCGCTGCACGACTGCAGGCGGGTAGGTGCTTCTGCCACTCCACCCTTCGTTTCGGACAGAAAATCGCGCGGAATCGGCAGAGAAAATCATGCGAAAACGGCAAAGAGATTGACCTTTTCGACGCCGGCCCTATATAATAGCACGTTTTAGCGACGCGGCCTTAACGTTTCATTCGTGCGGCCGACTTAGCAAAGCGGTCCGGGTGGTGGTCTTGACGACCAGCTGCACCTCCCGGGTTGTTGGGTTGGGTTGGTGAAACCTGCACTGAAAGGAAGAGGCTGATGTCCGATCTCGCGACCGCGGATCGCCTGCGCCCGGCGATTTCGCAACTCCCCGTATCGTCCTATTGCGACCCGCGCGTGTTCGACGCCGAGTCGCGCCTGCTGCTGCCGCACGGGCCCGGGTACGTCGGACATGAGCTGATGGTCCCCAATCCCGGCGACTACTATGCGCTCGCTTGGCGCGACAATGCCCAAGCGCTGGTGCGCAACGCCCGGGGCGTCGAGCTCCTCTCGAACATCTGCCGGCACCGCCAGGCGATCATGCTGGAAGGCCGCGGTAACGCGCGCAACATCGTCTGCCCGATCCACCGCTGGACCTACGATCTCAAGGGTGAGCTCCTCGGCGCGCCGCATTTCGCGGACAAGCCGTGCCTCAACCTCGGCCGCTGGCCGATGCAGAACTGGAACGGCCTGCTGTTCGACGGTCCGCGCGACGTGCGTCACGACCTGGCCGGGCTGTCTGTGCTACGTGACTTCGATTTCTCGAACCACGTGCTCGACCGGGTCGAGATCAAGGAATGCGACTACAACTGGAAGACCTTCATCGAGGTCTACCTGGAGGACTATCACGTCCAACCGTTCCATCCTGGCCTCGGGCAGTTCGTGACCTGCTCCGACCTCGCGTGGCAGTTCGGCGAGTGGTATTCGGTCCAGACGGTCGGCATCAACAACGGCCTTGCCAAGCCCGGCACCCATGCTTACGAGCGCTGGCACAAGGCCGTGCTCGCGTACTACCGGGGCGAAGTGCCGAAGCATGGCGCGATCTGGATGGTCTACTACCCTAACATCATGCTCGAGTGGTATCCCCACGTGCTGATCGTGAGCACGCTCATCCCGCGGGGCATCGACCGGACCACCAACGTGGTCGAGTTCTACTATCCCGAGGAGATCGCGCTGTTCGAGCGTGAGTTCGTCGAGGCCGAGCAGGCGGCCTACCTCGAGACCGCCGTGGAAGACGACGAGATCGCACGGCGCATGGACGCCGGGCGCGCGGCGCTCTATCGCCAGGGACGTAGCGAGGAGGGGCCGTACCAGTCGCCGCTCGAGGATGGGATGCAGCACTTCCACGAGTTCCTGCGGCGTGAGCTCGGCCGGGAAATCGCCCCGCCGGTCCAGCGCTAGTGCGCGGCGTCGCGCGGTCCGGCGCTGCCTCAGCGCCTCGCTGAGCGCGCACCGCGCGTCATGCAATCCCTCTGGATGATCGTCGCCGGCGCGTGTTTCGCCGTGATGGGCGTGTTCGTCAAGCTCGGCGCGGCTTACTTCACGGTCGCCGAGCTGGTCTTCTATCGGTCCCTGGTGACCTTCCTGGTGGCGTACGCCCTGCTCGCGCGCAGCGGCCAGACGGTGCGCACCCGACGCTTCGGGAGCCACGTACACCGCGGCGTGTCCGGGTTCGTCTCGCTGTTCATGTTCTTCTACGCCCTGGCTGCGCTGCCGGTGGCAACGGCGATCACCCTCAACTACACCTCGCCGGTGTTCCTCGCGATGCTGATCGCCTGGATCGCGCGCGAGCACCCAGGCTCGCGCCTGACCGCGACCATCATCCTGGGATTCGTGGGTGTGCTCCTGCTGCTGCGCCCGACCCTGCAGGGCGACCAGGCGTGGCCCGGATTCATCGGCCTGGTGTCCGGCGCGATCTCGGCGGTGGCCTATTGGAACGTGCGGGCGCTGGTCCAGGCCGACGAGCCTGAAAGCCGAGTGGTCTTCTACTTCGGCCTCATCTCGTGCTTTGGCGCACTGGTCTGGATGGCGCCCCAGCAGTGGACCGCGCTCACGCTCGCCAACAGCTGGATTCTGGCGATGATGGGACTCGCCGGTGCATTCGGCCAACTCACCATGACCCGCGCCTACGGCAAGGGCAAGGCCATGGTGACGGCAGCACTCTCCTACAGCAGCATCGTCTTCTCGAGTCTATTGGGAATCGCCGTGTGGGGAGACGTGCTGCCGGTCGTCGCCTGGCTAGGCATCGCGTTTATCATCGGTGCCGGGATCCTGGCGGTGCAGCTTGCGCCGGTCACCGACAAGGTGGCGCCGCCGCAGGTCACGAGCGATTGAGAGATCGGGCGCGCCTCCTCAGGTCGCGCCCAGTCCGAACCGCGCCAGCTCGCGATAGTGCGACCCGCCCGGGGCGAGCGTCGATGCCGTGAGTGTCAGCGCGTCGACGGTCCAGGTGATCGGGAAAAGCACGTGCGTGCCGGAAGGTGCCGCGTCGCAACGCCGCGCCAGGGTGACGTGCGCCTTGAACATGCGCGCATCGACGGCGTAGCCCGCACCGCCGAGCGCTGCGCCGAGGGTAACGACCATCGCCTGCAACGGTGCGGGCGTACGGCGGGCTCCCAACCAGACGACCCCGGGTGCGCGAAAGGAGCCCAGTCGATCGAGGGTCAGCGGGAATGCTGATGTCGAGCGTGCAATCGTCTCGCCGATGGCGACGAAACGCTCCACCTGGGCAAGCCGCACCGTTCCTACGAAAGCGAGTGTGAGATGGAGATTGCCCGGCGCTGTGGCGCGACCGCTCGCCTCGACCGCCGTCTGCCGCGCGAGGGCATGCAGCGCGTGCCGCGCCGGTGCATCGGGCCAGATGGCGTAGAAGACCCGCAGGTCGCCGGATGCGGGCAGTCCAGCGTGGGCATGGCGGCTGACACGGCGCGTCATGCCGGGAGTGTAGCGGGGCAAGGGAGCGCGGCCGCGGCCGCGGTGCGTGCGGGGCACCCTGCAGGCGCGCCAACGCGCACGCCTTCGTACTCCGCGCCGGCAGAATCCTGGTTCTTGCCGGGCAGCACCTTGGCACAAACTTGCACGCGCGGCACGCAGCCTGGTCGGCCGGGCCTGGTCTGCCCGGACAGGCGCACCGCCAAAAGCAAACCGCGCCCGAAGGCGCGGCTCGTGAAACGACGCGTCGAGGTCGCTCAGCCATTGACGACGGCGGGGTCTCCTTTCCTGCGATCGAAGAACTGCTCGTCCTCGGTCGAGCCCTTCAATGCCGTGGTGGACGACCGACCACCCTGGATGGTCTGGGTCACTGCATCGAAGTAGCCGGTACCGACTTCGCGCTGATGCTTGACCGCGGTGAACCCTTTCGCGGCCGCCGCGAACTCCACTTCCTGCAATTCGACGAACGCCTTCATGTTCTCGCGTGCATAGCCATGGGCAAGATTGAACATCGCGTAGTTGAGGCTGTGGAAGCCCGCGAGGGTAATGAACTGGAACTTGTAGCCCATTGCACCGAGCTCGCGTTGGAAGCGACCGATCGTGGCATCGTCGAGGTTCTTCTTCCAGTTGAACGACGGCGAGCAGTTGTACGCCAGCATCTTGCCGGGAAACTTGGCCTGAATTGCTGCCGCGAATGCGCGGGCAAAATCCAGATCCGGTTTGCCGGTCTCGCACCAGATGAGATCGGCATACGGCGCGTACGCGAGGCCCCGCGAAACGGCCTGGTCGAGGCCGTTGCGGGTGCGGTAGAAGCCTTCCATCGTGCGTTCGCCGGTGCAGAACTCGCGATCGCGCTCGTCGATGTCCGACGTGATGAGGTCCGCTGCCTCTGCGTCGGTACGCGCGAGCAGGATCGTCGGCACGCCCAGGCAGTCGGCGGCAAGTCGGGCGGCGGAGAGCTTCTCCACCGCCTCACGGGTGGGCACGAGCACCTTGCCGCCCATGTGTCCACACTTCTTGACCGACGCGAGCTGATCCTCGAAGTGGACCCCGGCGGCGCCCGCCTCGATCATCGCCTTCATGAGCTCGAAAGCGTTGAGCACGCCGCCGAACCCCGCCTCCGCATCGGCGACGATCGGCGCGAAGTAATCCGTATCGCCCGTCCCTTCCATATGCTGGATCTGGTCGGCACGCATGAAGGTGTTGTTGATCCGCCGCACCACCTCGGGCACCGAACTCACCGGGTAGAGCGACTGGTCGGGATACATCTCGCCGGCGTTGTTGGCGTCGGCGGCGACCTGCCAGCCGGAGAGGTAGATGGCCTTGAGGCCAGCCTTGACCTGCTGCAACGCCTGGTTACCCGACATCGCCCCGAGCGTGTTCACGAAAGGCTCGTCGTTGACCAGCTTCCAGAGCTTTTCGGCGCCACGGCGCGCGAGCGTGTGCTCGACGTGTACCGAGCCGCGCAGGCGCACGACTTCCTCCGCGGTGTAACCGCGCGTGATGCCCTTCCAACGCGGATTCTCCGCCCAGTCCTTCTTGAGCCTTGCCGCTTCCAGATCGTAGTTCATGAAATCTCCCATCGTCGGTTGGCCAAGCCGTCCCTCGGGACGACGCATTGGTCGGCGGCAGCAACGCCGGCGCTCCTCCGCCGCTACGTGGTGCCACCTGCGCAAGAACAGTGGACCCAGCCTCCGTTCTTCCGCTGCACGGACGCGCCGGGGATCGCCCGGCGAATCTGGCGGGCATGGATGGGTGTGACGCTACCAAGCCCTGGGGTCCTCGCCGCTCTTTCGAAGCGGCGAAGCATCGTGTGAAGCTCCACCCTAGCAAACCGGAGGGGCTCGCACAACTCTTTTTCCTGCGGCGCAGCGTAAACTTTTTACATCTAATTCAAAGCGTTCGAATTGGCTTCCACATCGTGGAATGTGCATAGCAAATTTCGAGCAATATTCTGCTGCGCTGCGGTGAATATCCCTAGCTCAATGGGCGATCAACACGGTATGTTATTGAAATATAATACATAGTCGTTTTATACCGGCGAAATGATGGTTTCGGCACTAGTGCCGCAGGGTGGAAATGAGTTCCGTTTTATCGGCGCGACAGCGTCGGTGGCGGCCGACCGACAAGCCGGAAAGCCGCGTGTCGCACGGCCCCGGCGTTGGCGCCGGCGTTACACTCAATCAACGCGTCGATACCCCATTGATCGCCGATTGGGAGACACCGTGATTGGCTCATGCTTCGTCGCTACAATCCTCGCTGCAATCCTCGCCGTGATCGCGCCCTCGGCGCAGGCCGCAGACCAACTGACCGGGCGGAACGTGGCCGCGACGTGCGCCAATTGCCACACGGCGCCCGCACACCCGGAAGCCACCATTCCATCGCTCGCGGGCATGAGCGTCGCCGATCTCACTCGGGCGATGCAGGCGTTCAAGTCGGGCGAGCGCGCCGGTACGGTGATGCCGCAACTCGCCAAGGGCTATAGCGACGCGCAGATCGAGGCAGTCGCGCGCTGGTACGCGACTCAGAAGCCGTCCACGTGAGCGAAGGTCACGCCATGGAATCCCGTCGACAGTTTCTGCAGCGCGCCGCCGGACTGGCCGCACTCGCCCCCGCGATTGCCGCGACGGGTGCGCCAGCGCCGGGGTCGGGTGCCCGCATCGTCGTGGTAGGCGGCGGTTACGGCGGCGCGACCGTGGCCAAGTACCTGCGGATGTGGAGCGCTGGCAAGGTCGACGTCACGCTGGTCGAAACCGATTCCGCGTTTATTTCGTGTCCGCTGTCGAACCTCGTCCTGAGCGGCGCTCGCAGCCTTGCCGAGCTCACGGTGCCCTACGACAATCTCGCGTCCCGGCACGGCGTGCGCGTGCTGCGCGACACCGCCACCGGGGTCGATGCCGATGCGCGCACGGTGCGCCTTGCCAGTGGCACGACGCTTCCCTACGACAGGCTGGTGCTCTCGCCCGGTATCGATTTCCGCTCGCAGCTGCCGGCCCTGCAAAGCGACGCCGCACAGGAGCGCGTGCCCCATGCCTGGAAGGCGGGGCCGCAGACCGTGCTGCTGCGCCGCCAGCTGGAGGCCATGCCCGATGGTGGCGTGTTCGCCATCTCGATCCCGGTGGCGCCGTATCGCTGCCCGCCGGGTCCCTACGAGCGTGCCTGCCAGGTCGCGTGGTATTTCAAACGCGCCAAGCCGAAGTCCAAGGTCCTGATCCTGGACGGTAACCCCGAGATCACGTCGAAGGCCGGACTGTTCCGCCGCGCCTTCGAGGAGGCCTACAAGGGCATCGTCGAGTATCGGCCGAACCTGATGCTCGTCGACGTGGATGTCGCGACGCGCACGCTCAAGTTCGAATTCGAGGATCCGGTCAAAGCCGATGTGCTGAACGTCATCCCGCCGCAGGGCGCTGGCAGCATTGCCCGGTCTGCGGGCGTAATCACCGCGAACGATCGCTGGTGCGAGGTCGACTTTCTCACCATGGAGTCGGTCAAGGTGCCGCGCATCCACATCCTAGGCGATGCCATCCAGGTGGCCGCGAACATGCCCAAGTCGGGCCACATGGCCAACCAGCACGGCAAGGTCTGCGCCGCCGCGGTGCTGGCGCTGCTCGACGGTCAGAGTGTCGATCCGGCACCGGTGATGGCCAACACCTGCTATAGCTTCATCACCGACCGCGAGGCCGTGCACGTTGCCTCCGTGCATCAGTACGACGCCCAGAAGAAGACCATGCTGCCGGTCCCGGGCGCGGGCGGACTTTCCACAGCGATGAATCCGCAGGAAGGCAGCTATGGATTCGCGTGGGCCCGCAGCATCTGGGCGGACATGCTGGCGTAGACGCGTCTCGGGCGAGCGCGAAGAAACGCGCAGATCCCAGGTGCCGTCGAGTTGCGGCACTGCCTAGGCGTTGCGCGCGCTGGGTCGAGACGCCAGCCGTCGCTCCCACGAACCGGAGAAAAACGAACGGCGCCTCGAGGGCGCCGTTCGTGCTTCGGAACGTCGTTCTAGGCGACCGGCTCGGGCTCTTTGTCCTTCGCCTCGTCGAACTCCAGCTTGATCTTCTCGTCGGCGTCGATGTCGATGGTGACGTGCCCACCATTGGTCAGTCGACCAAACAGCAGCTCGTCGGCGAGACCCTTGCGGATCAGGTCCTGGATGAGACGGGCCATCGGCCGCGCACCCATCTGCGGATCGAAGCCCTTTTTGGACAGGAACTCCTTCAACTCCGGCGTGAACGACGCATCGACCTTCTTCTCGTGGAGCTGCGCCTCGAGCTCGAGCAGGAACTTTTCGACCACCTTCAGAATGACCTCGTGATCGAGCGATGCAAACGAGATGATCGCGTCCAGCCGGTTGCGAAACTCCGGGGTGAACATCCGCTTGATCTCGGCCATCTCGTCGCCGGCCTGCTTCCCCGAGGTGAAGCCGATGACGCTCTTGGCCAACGTCTCCGCGCCGGCATTGGTCGTCATGATGATCGTGACGTTGCGGAAGTCGGCCTTGCGCCCGTTGTTGTCGGTGAGCGTGCCGTGGTCCATCACCTGCAACAGGATGTTGAAAATGTCCGGATGTGCCTTCTCGATCTCGTCCATCAGCAGCACGCTGTACGGATGCTTGGTGACGGCCTCGGTGAGCTGCCCGCCCTGGTCGAAGCCGATGTAGCCCGGCGGGGCCCCGATCAGCCGTGACACGGCGTGCCGCTCCATGTACTCGGACATGTCGAACCGGATCAGCTCGACGCCCAGGCAGTACGCGAGCTGGCGGGCGACTTCCGTCTTACCGACACCGGTCGGACCGCTGAACAGGAAGTTCCCGATCGGCTTGCGCGGATTCCCCAGCCCGGAGCGCGCCATGCGAATGGCCGCGGTCAGTGCGCCGATCGCCTTCTCCTGGCCAAACACCACGTTCTTCAGGTCGCGGTCGAGCGTCTTCAGCGCGTTGCGATCGTCCGAGGAAACGTTCTTCGCCGGGATGCGCGCGATCTTGGCTACGATCTCCTCGATCTCGGCCTTGTTGATGACCTTCTTCTGCCGCGACTTGGGCAGGATCTTCTGCGCCGCGCCAGCCTCGTCGATCACGTCGATGGCCTTGTCGGGCAAGTGGCGATCGTTGATGAACCGGGCCGCGAGCTCCGCCGCGGTGGTGAGTGCCGCCGGGGCGTACTTGACACCGTGGTGCTGCTCGAAGCGCGACTTCAGGCCCTTTAGGATTTCAACCGTCTCGGCCACCGACGGCTCGGGCACGTCGATCTTCTGGAAGCGCCGCGACAGGGCGTGATCCTTTTCAAAGATCTGCCGATACTCCGTGTACGTCGTCGCGCCGATGCACTTCATGGCGCCGGTCGAGAGCGCGGGCTTCAGCAGGTTGGACGCGTCGAGCGTGCCTCCCGAAGCCGCACCGGCGCCGATGATGGTGTGGATCTCGTCGATGAACAGGATCGACTTGGGATTGTCGGCAAGTTGCTTCAGCACCGCCTTCAGGCGCTGCTCGAAATCACCGCGGTACTTCGTCCCGGCGAGCAGCGCTCCCATGTCCAGGGAGTAGACCTGGTAGTCGTGCAGGAGCTCCGGCACCTCGGCATCGTTGATGCGCCGGGCCAGCCCCTCGGCAATGGCGGTCTTGCCCACCCCAGCCTCGCCGACCAGCAGCGGGTTGTTCTTGCGCCGCCGGCAGAGGACCTGGATCACCCGCTCGAGCTCGTGGGCGCGGCCGATCAGCGGATCGGTCTTGCCCTGCTTGGCCATCTGGTTGAGGTTGATGGTGTACGCGTCGAGCGCACCCTGCCCCTGCTCACCACCCTCGCTGTCTTCCTTGGCCTCGCCGCCTTTTTCCGGCTTCTGCTGCGGATTCTTGGTGATGCCATGGGCGATGTAATTGACGACGTCCAGGCGGGTGACGCCGCGCTGGTTGAGGAAGTAAACGGCGTGCGACTCCTTCTCGCCAAAGATCGCGACCAGCACGTTCGCGCCGGTGACTTCCTTCTTGCCCGACGACTGGACGTGCAGGATGGCGCGCTGGATGACGCGCTGAAAGCCCTGCGTGGGCTGGGTGTCGGAATCGGCGTGCGCCGACAGCCGGGGGGTGTGCTCGTTGATGAAATCGGTGAGCACACCACGCAGCTCCTCGAGGTCCACGCCGCAGGCCTTCAGCACCTCGGCGGCCGAAGGATTGTCGAGCATCGCCAGCAGCAGATGCTCGACGGTGATGAATTCGTGCTGCTTCTGCCGGGCCTCGACAAAAGCCATGTGGAGCGAGACTTCCAGTTCCTGCGCGATCATATGACTGCCTCACCTCTCATGCTGCGTTGCCCGCGTATCCCGTCAGGGGCCGCCGCGGGCAAACGCGGCCATGACGTTCAAGTCTCCTCCATCGTGCACTGCAGCGGGTGCTGATGCTGGCGCGCGATGTCGATGACCTGATCAACCTTCGCAGCAGCCACTTCGCGGGTATACGTCCCACACACTCCCATGCCCTCGCGATGCACCTGCAACATCACCTGTGTAGCCTTTTCACGACTCATGGCAAAAACAGTCTGCAGCACGACGACCACAAAGTCCATCGGCGTGTAGTCGTCGTTCATCAGCAAAACCTTATAGAGCGGCGGCGGTTTGAGCCGGGTTTTCTCGGCCTCGAGGATGCTGCCGTCCTGCTGCTGATTTGCCATTGTCCACTGCGCATGAAACGGGTCGGGATAGCCCTATGTTTGATGATTGCAACACATTTTTCAAGGGGAACGCGATTCGCCGGGCGTCGTCTTGACGCCGGACGGCCGGTGCGCGTACAAAAAGCGCTGTTCGGCTTGCCGCGGCTGGCCGGGGCATTGCACCGGCAGTTTTCCGCCCGTGCCCTGTCCGCCCGCCGATCGCCGAATCACCACTCCGATTAACCTCGAAGGATGCAGCGCTATGGCAACCGGAACCGTGAAGTGGTTCAACGACGCGAAGGGTTACGGGTTCGTCACCCCGGATGACGGTGGCGAGGACCTCTTCGCGCATTTCTCGGCGATCAACATGGAAGGCTTCAAAAGCCTGAAGGAAGGCCAGAAGGTCAGCTTCGAAGTCACCCAGGGACCCAAAGGCAAGCAGGCATCCAACATCCAGGCGGCCTGACGCCTGCGCATGCCGCATCCCGCTTTGACCGACCGCCGGCGTCCCAGTGACGTCGGCGGGTTTGCCTCCGGACGTCGCTCGCGCGGTCGCTCTAGGTCGCGAAATCCGGCGACTTGCGGGCTGCGTGGGATGGGGCGCAGGCTGCATTGACTCCAACATGGGGTCCTACAAGCAAAAAGAAAGCCCGCCGGAGCGGGCCTTCTAAGGCGCCGACTGCTGCGGCGCCGGGCGACGAACGGTAACTCACATCCGCTCGATCATCGCCTCCCCGAACCCTGAGCAGGAAACCTGCTTCGCCCCCTCCATGAGCCGTGCGAAGTCGTACGTCACCACCTTGTCGGCGATGGCCTTCTCGAGGCTCGACACGATGAGCGCCGCAGCCTCGCCCCAGCCCATGTGCACGAGCATCATTTCCGCCGAGAGGATCTCCGATCCGGGGTTCACGTAATCCTTGCCGGCATACTTGGGCGCCGTGCCGTGGGTCGCTTCGAACATCGCCACCGTATCCGACAGATTGGCACCTGGCGCGATGCCGATGCCACCGACCTGGGCCGCGAGCGCGTCCGAGATGTAGTCGCCATTGAGGTTGAGGGTGGCGATGACATCGTACTCGGCGGGTCGCAGCAGAATCTGCTGGAGGAAGGCATCGGTGATCACGTCCTTGACCACGATGTCTCGCCCGGTGCGCGGATTCTTGAACGAGGACCACGGGCCGCCGTCGATGGGCTGGGCCCCGAACTCCCGCGCGGCGAGCGCATAGCCCCAGTCGCGAAAGGCACCTTCGGTGAACTTCTGGATATTGCCCTTATGCACCAGAGTCACCGACCGCCGGTCGTTGTCCACCGCATATTGGAATGCCTTGCGCACCAGCCGGTCCGTGCCCTCGCGGGAGACGGGCTTGATGCCGATGCCGGACGTATCCGGGAAGCGGATCTTCTTCACCCCCATTTCCTGGATCAGGAATTGCACCACTTTCCTGGCGGCGTCCGACTCGGCCGGCCATTCGATCCCGGCATAGATGTCTTCCGAATTCTCGCGGAAGATGACCATGTTAATTTTTTCGGGCTCCTTCACCGGGGAGGGGACGCCCTTGAAGTACTGCACCGGCCGCAGGCAGACGTACAGGTCGAGCTCCTGGCGCAGCGCCACGTTGAGCGAGCGAATGCCCCCACCGACCGGTGTGGTCAAGGGGCCCTTGATCGCCACCACATACTCGCGAAGGATGGCCAGGGTTTCGTCGGGCAGCCACACATCGGGGCCATAGACCTTGGTCGACTTCTCGCCAGCGTAGATCTCCATCCAATGGATCTTGCGCTTGCCCCCGTAGGCCTTGGCGACGGCCGCGTCGACGACCTTGAGCATCACCGGGGTGATGTCCAAGCCCGTGCCGTCGCCCTCGATATAGGGGATGATCGGCTGGTCCGGAACCGTGAGGCTACCATCGGCGTTGACCGTGATCTTCTGGCCGCCGGCAGGGACCTTGACGTGCTGATAGCTGGGCATGACTTCTCCTCGGTAATCTGGGGGGCGCAAGAGGCGGATCGGGCGTCCGGAGCGGATGCGCAGCGCAGTAAACTCGTAATTATCCCTTTTTCCGGCGTCGCTCGCCACGCCGCCTCCGGCCGCGCGCCGCCGCGGTGCGCTCGTGCACGCTCCTGACGCGCGCGTCCTGCTGTTCAACAAGCCTTACGGCGTCGTATGCCAGTTCTCCGCCGAGGGCTCGGGTCGGCCGACCCTCGCGGCGTTCATCGATCGACCGGGCGTCTACCCGGCCGGTCGCCTCGATGCGGACAGCGAGGGCCTGGTGGTGCTGACCAACGATGGCCGCTTGCAGGCGCGCATCGCGCAACCGCGGCGGAAGCTCGCCAAGCGTTACTGGGTGCAGGTCGAGGGCACGCCTACCGCGGCGGGCCTCGATCGCCTGCGTGCAGGTGTCGACCTCGCCGACGGTCCGACCCTGCCGGCGCGCGTCGCCGCGATTCCCGAGCCCGAAACCCTGTGGCCGCGATCGCCGCCCATCCGGCTCCGCCAAGCAATCCCCACGGCCTGGCTCGAAGTGATCCTGACCGAGGGACGCAATCGCCAAGTCCGACGGATGACCGCGGCGGTCGGCATGCCGACCCTGCGCCTCATCCGACACGCGGTCGGTCCGTGGTCGATCGCCGGCCTGGCGCCGGGGTCCTGGCGGGAAATGGCCGTCGGCCCCGTGCTATGATCCGGCCGCACTCGATGATGCTCCCGCCGCCCGGTTCGACACTTTTCTCCGGCCGCTCGTCCCTCGCCCTGCTGCGCAGTCGTCCGCCCGCGCTCTTGCGCACCGTGGCGCCACTGCCCGCGTCCCCGCGATGATCCGCCGTCTGCTCGCGCGCCTCCTTCCCGGTGGCACGCGCTCCTTGCGTGCGCGGGTGTACGGGCCGAATGACCATCCCATCCGCCGCAACCAGCTTTCGCACGGCGCCCGCGAAGTCACCGCCAAGCTGCAGGAAGCGGGATTCCAGGCCTATGTCGTCGGCGGCGCGGTGCGTGACCTGCTGCTTGGGGTCGAGCCGAAAGACTTCGATATCGCCACCGACGCGCATCCGGAGCAGGTGAAGCCGCTGTTTCGTCGCGCATTCCTGATCGGGCGGCGCTTCCGCCTGGTACACGTGCACATCGGCGGGGAAACCGTCGAGGTGTCGACCTTCCGCGCCGCCCAGACAGCCGACGAGGCCACCGACGAGCACGGTCGGCTGCTCGCCGACAACGTCTACGGAACCCACGCGGAGGACGCGGCGCGACGCGACTTCACGATCAACGCCCTGTATTTCGATCCAGCGTCCGAGGAGATCCGCGACTTCGTCGGCGGCGTGGCCGACATCCGTGCCCGGCGTCTCAAGCTCATCGGAGCGCCGACCACGCGGTTCCGCGAGGACCCGGTGCGCATGCTGCGGGGGGTGCGGCTGGCCGCGAAGCTGGACGTCGCCATCGAACCCAAGACCGCTGCGCCGATCGCGCGGCTCGCGTCGCTCATCCAGAATGTCCCTCCGGCCCGGCTCTTCGACGAAATGCAGAAGCTGCTGCTCTCAGGTCACGCCGTCGAGACCGTGCGCAGCCTGCGCGCCCATGGCCTCTCCCATGGCCTGCTGCCGATGCTCGACATCATCCTCGAGCAGCCGCTGGGCCAGCGCTTCATCGAGCTCGCGCTCGCCAATACCGACGAGCGCGTACGCAGCGATCGGCCGGTGTCGCCGGGCTTTATGTTCGCAACGCTTCTATGGCACCAAGTGCTCGCCACCTGGACCGCCAAGAAGGCGGGCGGCGACCGGCCGATGCCGGCGCTGTTTGAGGCGATGGACCATGTGCTCGAGGCGCAGGCCAAGCAACTCGCCATTCCCCGGCGGTTCGAGGCCACGATCAAGGAGATCTGGTCACTACAGCCGCGGTTCGAGCAGCGCTCGGGGCAACGGCCGTTCCGGCTGATCGAACATCCGCGTTATCGCGCTGCGTGGGATTTTCTCGACCTGCGGTGCCAGAGCGGCGAGCTCGAGGGTGCCTATGCCGATCTCGCGCAGTGGTGGGATCGTTTCGTCGATGCGAGCCACGAGGAACGCGAGGCGATGCTGCGGCCCGACGAGTCGCCGCGGCGCAAGAAGCGCTCGCGGGGGCGCGGTCGCAAGCAGGGCGGCGACGATCTGGCCGCGGACGCGCCGGCGCCCGATGAGCCGGCCGCCGGCGGCTGACGCGGGAGTGCCGGCGCCAGAGGCGCATGCCGTGCAGGCCTTCATCGGGCTCGGCAGCAATCTCGCCGATCCGCCGGCCCAGATCGCGCGCGCGCTGGCTGCAATCGCGCGCCTGCCACACACCCGCCTGACGGCGGTCTCCGCGATCTACCGGACGGCGCCCCACGGCGTGCGGGTGCGCCAGCCCGATTACCTTAATGCCGTCGCGGAGGTGGCGACGGCGCTGCCGCCTCTCGCACTCTTGAGCGCCCTGCAGCGAATCGAGCGCGCGCAGCGCCGGCGGCGCATGGCACCGAACGCCCCGCGGTCCATCGATCTCGATTTGCTACTATACGGCGCGCATCGTCGGCGCAGCCGGGAGCTGCGCCTGCCGCATCCACGACTGCATCAGCGCGCGTTCGTCCTGAAGCCCCTGGTCGAGCTCGCCCCGGGACTGCTCGTGCCGGGACGCGGACGGGTGCACAAGTTCCTGCATCGCGCGCGTCACCAACGGGTTGCCCGGCTGCCCGGTGCGCCGCCCTCAACCCGCTGATCCACCACTGCATGGACCTCGAGAAGTGCCGCTACATCGTGGTCGAAGGGCCCATCGGCGCCGGTAAGACCAGCCTCGCGCGCCAGCTCGCGGCACACCTGCATGGCGAGGAACTGCTGGAGCGGCCGGAAGACAATCCATTCCTGGCGCGGTTCTACGAGGACATGGAGCGCTTCGCGCTGCCCACGCAGCTCACCTTCCTCTTCCAGCGCTTGGACCAGCTGCGCGGTGTCGGTCAATTCGACATGTTCCGGCGCGTGACGGTCGCAGACTTCCTGTTTGCCAAGGATCCGCTGTTCGCGCGCCTCAACCTGTCGGACCCCGAGTACCAGCTCTACGACAAGATGTACGGACACCTGAAGCCGCAGACCCCGACCCCCGATCTGGTGATCTACCTGCAGGCGCCGGTCGACGTGCTGGTCGAGCGGGTGTTGCGCCGGGGGGTTGCCTTCGAGCGGACGATCTCGGAGCACTATCTCGCCCGTCTCGCCGATGCGTATAGCCGGTTCTTCTACGCCTACGAGGAAGCGCCGCTGCTGATCGTCAACAGCGAACGCCTCAACTTCGTGGACAACCCGGCGCATCTCGAGCTCCTGCTCGCTCGCATCGGCTCGATGCGCAGCAGCCGCGAGTTCTTCAATCTCGGCGCGAACTGACGCCGCGCCGCAACTACCCGACGGTCGAGGAGGGCGGGATGGAAATCGTCAGGACGGCAGCCGACCTTTCCGAGGTCGTGCGCGACGCCGAGAAGGTGGCGTTCGTGCCCACCATGGGCAACCTCCACGCGGGCCATCTCGAGCTCATGGACGTCGCCCGGCGACACGGCGATGCGGTGGTGGCGAGCATCTTCGTGAATCGCCTGCAGTTCGGGCCGAACGAGGACTTCGATCGCTATCCGCGCACGTTCGAGACCGACGTCGAAGGCCTGACCCGTATCGGCGTGGACGTGCTGTTCGCCCCGCTCGAGCAGGAGATGTATCCCACGCCGCAGGTCTATCGGGTCCAGCCCCCGCCGCTGGCGGCCGAGCTCGAAGGCGCGTTCCGCCCGGGATTCTTCGATGGTGTGTGCACGGTGGTGCTGAAGCTCTTCAATCTCGTCCAGCCCGACGTCGCGGTGTTCGGCAAGAAGGACCGGCAGCAGCTCAAGATCGTGCGCGGCATGGCGCAGCAGTTCAACATGCCGATCCAGATCGTTCCCGTAGAGACCGTGCGGGCCGACGACGGCCTGGCGCTGTCGTCACGCAACGGCTACCTCACGGCCGAAGAGCGCATGGAAGCGCCGCGCCTGTACCGTACGCTGCGGACCATCGCCGACGAGATCGCCTCGGGACGCACCGACTATGCCAATCTCGAGGTCTGGGGCCGTGCGGAGCTTGCCCGGCATGGCTGGAAGGTGGATTACATCGCCGTGCGCCATGGCCTGGGAATGCGCATTCCGCATCCGGAAGGCTTCGACCATCCCAATCTGCTCATCGTGCTGGCGGCGGCGCAGCTCGGCAACACCCGGCTCATCGACAACGTGGATGTGATCAGGAAGGACGGCGAGGACTAGCGTCCCCGCTTGCGGGCGCCGATCTCACCCCCGAATAGGGTCGCGCGCGAGCCTTCAGGCTGCGCGCAGTGCATCGACGATCCGCATCCGCGCGGCGCGCACTGCGGGCAGGAATCCTCCGACCAGGCCCATGGCCAACGCGAATCCGAGCGACCCGGCGGCGATCGATGGCGTGAGGGTAAAGCTGAACGCCAGCTCGGCGAACGTCTGGAAGTTCATGGTGGAAATCGTGATGGCCTGCATGAAGGCTGCCGCCGCGAGTCCGATCATGCCCCCGACGGCGCCGAGCAGCAGTGCCTCGACCAGGAATGCGGCCAGGATCGCGCCTCGCGCGAACCCCAGCGCCCGCAGCGTGCCGATCTCGGCAGTGCGCGAGGCGACGCTGGCATACATGGTGATCATCGCCCCGATGATCGCGCCGATCGAGAAGATGACGGCGATGCTCGTGCCGAGGTAGCGGATGAATTTGGCGAGGGTCTCGGACTGCGCCGCGTAGTAGTCGCGCTCGCGCCGTGCCTCCAGGGTCAGCCGCGGATCGTCCTCGATCGCCGCCTTGGCCGCCGCGAAACCCGTGGCGTCGACCAGGCGGAACACCATGGACGAGAAGACATTGCGGCGAAACGCTTGCAGCATCTGTTCGGCGTCGCCCCAGATCTCCGAATCGAAGCCGCTGCGGCCGGCGTCGAACGTCCCGACCACGGTCCACTCCCGCGCCGCGAAGCGCATCGTCTCCCCGATCCCGGCACCGCGGAAGCCCTCGGCGACGGCACGGCCGGTGGCGATCTCGGCCGTGCCCGGGCGCGGCATGCGGCCCTCCACGAGTCGCACCTGAGGCCGCATAGTTCCGCCCTGCAATCCCACCCCACGGATCACCACGTTGGAAGGCTTGCCGCTGCCGCGCTTGGGCAGATTGATGAGCACGACGGTCTCCTTCGAGACGAGCGGCTCGCCCGACGCGCCCATCGCCACCTCCGGCAGGCTTTCCACGATGCCCGCCTGGGCACGATCGATACCGCTTTGCACCTCGCTCTGCGCGCCGCGCCGGGTCACCACCACATTGTCGTCCGTGCCGGTTGCGACCAGGGTGCGCTCGAGGCCCGCCGCGAGCATCAGCACCGTGGCGAACACGTACACCACGAGTGCCATGCCGCCGGCGGTGAGCGCGGTGGTGAGCTTACGAGCCAGCAGGTTGCGGGCGATGTAGGTGAACGGGACGGTCACGGCAGCAGGGTCAGATCGCGAGTCGATCACACCGCGCGACCCCCGTGGTTAGGGCACGGAGCACGCGATTAGCCGATCGAGCGCAGGCCGTCGACGATCGACAACCGCGCGCTGCGCCACGCCGGCACGAGTGCGGCGATCACGCCGACGACGAATGCCGCAGCGACCTGCATCAGCACGGTCGCTGGGCTCACGAAGAAGATGGGAAAGAGACTGCCCATGGCCTGGCCGAATGCCGTCGCCAGCGGGTACGTCACCAGGATGCCGAGCGCAGCGCCGGCGAGCGCGATACCGAGGGATTCGGCCAGGATGATGCCCGCGACAAAGCCGTTGCCGAAACCGAGCGCCTTCAGCGTGGCGTATTCCGCGCCGCGCTCGCGCGCGGTCATGGCCATGGTGTTGGCCATCACGGCCATGATGATGACCAGGATCACGAAAGACACCGCCTGGATGGCGACCAGGATGGCCTCGGTCATGGCAATGAAGCCGAGCTGGAACGCCCGCTCCGTCTCGGTGAGGGTTTCGGCGATGGAATTGCGAAACATGACGTCGACGGTGGTGCCGATCTCGGCCGCCCGCGAGGGGTCGTCGAGCCCGATGATGAACACGCCCGTCTGCTCGGCGCGGCGAGAGGAGGTCTGGCGCAACGTCTCGTTCAGGTACGACCAGTGGAAGTACAGGGTCGAGGTATCGGTGGCGCGGTCCACCCCGTCGTAGATTCCGCGCAGGTTGAAGGTCCAGGTGCCGGGATAGATCGTGCCCTTGAGCGGAATCTGATCTCCGACCTGCCAACCGAAGCGCTCCGCGAGCTTGCGGCCGACGATCGCGCCCCTGCGGTCGGCCAGGAACGCCTTGCGTGCAGACTCCGTGAGCACGATTTCGGGATAGAGCTTGAGGTAGGTGGGCGCATCCATTGCGAACTGGGGAAAGAAGTTGGACGCGCGGATGTACGTGCCGCCGAACCAGTTGGCCCAACTCACCCCCGTAACCCCCGAGACCTGGCGGATCTTCGCCGCGTACGTGAGCGGCAGGGGAAAGACCAGCGAAATCGCGCTGCGGGTCACGAGGCGGGCGCTCGAGCTCGCATTCGCGCCGGCGTACCAAGCATCGACGATCGTGCGCAGCAGCCCAAACGCGGTGATGGCGACCACAATGCCGAGGATGGTGAGGCCGGTGCGCAGCTTGTGTCGCCACGCATTGCGCAGAATCAGGAGAGTGACGAACACGAGGTGGCGGCGGGAGGGTCGCGCAGCAAGGCGATGGTCGCGTAACAATTCGATGGTCGCGCGGCAATCCCATGGTCGCGCGGCAGTCGACGGTCGCGCGGCCGTCGACGACCGACGATTCTAGCCGACCCACTGGGCCATTCCGAGGGCATGTTTCTTGCTGATTCTTGCTGAATCAAACGCGCAGTGCGCGCGCCACGCGTCTTCGCCTCGCTATCCATGCTGCTCTTCCCGAAATCGTCAGGACGCGAGACCTTCGATGCGTCGCCACCACCGGCCCGCGTCATCCAGGCGGCGGACGGTGCGGCGCACATCGCGAGCCGTCTTCCACCCCTGCTCTCCACCCTGCTCCCAGCCCTGCTCCGAGCCATCCTCCCGGCGTTGATCGCCGCAATCTCGCTCGCGGCAACCTCCGGGACAGTCGCCGAGACCCTTGGCGACGCTCGCCAGGTGTCGCGCCTCGGCGAGCCGCTGCGCGTGTCGATTCCGGTCCGAGCCGACGGCGGTGCGCCACTCCAGGAGCGTTGCCTTGCGGTCATCGCACCTGGGCAAAGTGACGGGCTACCGCACATTCTGACCGCCAACGTTGTGTTGGATCGTCAGGGCCCGGCTCCCGGCATCCTTGTCACCACCGGAAATCCGGTCCGGGATGCCGTGATCCGGATCGTGCTGCGCACCCATTGCGATGGCGCATCGCGGGCCTACACGCTGTTCCTGGAACCCCCGGGGAGCACCCGGCAGATCCGTGCGGTCGTCCAGCCTGGCCCACGCGTCCCGGCCATGCCTAATTCGGCTGCCGTCGCGGCCGAAAGCGAACGCAGCGCCGCGGCGCCCCCGGTCACGACCATCGCCGTGAACCCCTCAGCGGGATCACCCCTGGCTGCGGCGTCCCAGGCGAGAACGCCGGCGTCGATGGGTCGCGATCCGGTGGAGCCCGCCAACCGTGCCCCTAGCGTCTCCAGCCGCGTCGGGGGTGCCAACGCCCCGGCACTCGCGCCCCCGCCCGCCACCAAGCCGGCCCCGGTGCCTGCCCCAACCTCGGCGAACCGCACGCCGGCGGGAGCGCCGCCCGTAGCGTTGGCACCCCAGCCCGCCGCACGTGCGTCGACAGCCGAGGCGAGCGCGCCGCGTGCCACGCCGCCCGCCCGCGTCGCGCCGATGGCTACACCTGCGCAGACTCCCGCAGCGCCGACCACCTTGGTGGCGGCCGCCCCGACGGGTCCGCCCGCAGCCGCTCGCGCCGCCGAGACGGCGGGCGCCAACGCCGCGTCCGAGGTGCCGGGCGTCGAGTCCGCCAAGCTCGAGGCGGAAAACGAAACCCTTAAGCAACGACTCGCGCAACTGAGCGGCGAGTTGCAACGCCTCCAGCAGCCCTCTCGGACTCCGTCGCCCAGAGCCTCGGCACCGGAAGCGGCCGAGAACGCGACGTCCGGCACCTTCTCGGTACCGGGCTGGGAAGTCGCATGGCCGGTCATCGTCGCCCTGGCCGGACTCGCCGCTGTGGTGCTCGGCGGGTTGATGTGGCGACGGCATCATGCCGGCGAGGAATGGCCGCTGACCGGTCCGCCATCGCATCGCCTGGCGTCGCGAACCAGCCTCGCCGAGGAGCCTGTGCCATTCAAGCAGGCGGGCCTGGGCGCAGAAGCGGCCGGAGGCGAGCCGTCACTCGAGAGATCGCCCCCCTCACCGCAGCCGGGTCTCCGGCTGGTCGGAGGGGCGGCCGCGCCCGCAGCGATCCTGATGCAGCCTTCGGCCGATGACCTCGGTCGCGATCTCGAGCAGGAGCTCTTCATAGCCGAGCAGGCCCACTCCGCGCTCGAGCGCTCGCACCCGGACATCATCGAGGCCCTCACCCGGAGCTGGGGCACAGCAGTCGCGCGGCATCAACTCGCGACGTTGCTGCAATCGGGCTCCGAGGAAGTCGCGCGCATGTCCGGCGAGGCCGTCGCCGAATTGCGCCTGCTGCTGCGGGTCGCCGAGGAGCACAGTGCGCGGGCGGCGCCAGAGCCCGCGCCACCCGCGGGGTACGCCCCGCCGGCACCGGCATGGTGAGACCGTCGTGAGCAGCTAGCGAGGCTAGGCGCTAGGCGCTCAGCACGCCCTTCTCGAGATGCACCAGGCGGTGCGCTTTTTCCGCTGCCTTCGGATCATGGGTCACCATCACGATGGTCTTGCCGAGCTCGCGATTGAGCCGGTCCATGAGGTTGAGAATCTCGCCACCGGTGACCCGATCGAGATCGCCCGTGGGCTCGTCGGCGACGATGATGGTCGGATCGGTGATGAGCGCGCGGGCGATGGCGACGCGTTGCTGCTGCCCGCCCGACAGCTCGTTCGGAAAATGACGGGCCCGGTCGGTGAGCCCGACCAGGGCAAGCGCAGTGCTCACCCGAGTACGCCGCTCCGAGCGCGACAGGCGCGTCAGCAGCAGCGGCAGCTCGACGTTGTCGAACGCCGACAGCACCGGCATGAGGTTATAGAACTGGAACACGAAGCCGATGTGCGCGGCACGCCAGGCGGCGAGCTCGGCATCGGTGAGTCGGGCGATGTCGACGCCTTCGACCTCGATGGTGCCCGCGCTGGGCTTGTCAATCCCTGCCACGAGATTGAGGAGCGTGGACTTGCCCGAGCCCGACGGTCCCATTAAGGCGACGTAATCGCCGGCGGCGACGTCGAGATCGACGCCCATGAGAACGGGGATCACCTGCCCGCCGCGGATGTATACCTTGGAAAGTCCCCGGATGCGCACCAGCGGTAGCGGCGCGGATGCAGTGGCCGTCCGGTCGGCATCGGTGCCGACCGGCCCGGCGCTCGAACGCCAGTCGATCATGGCGTGGCCGTCGTCACCGCAGTGCCGGCGCGGATCTCCGAGCCTGGCTTTCGAATCACCCGCTCGCCGGTTTTCAGGGACCCCGTGATCGCCACCAGGTCGCCGACGTTCACCCCGGCTTGCACCTGAACCGCGACGGCCCGACCGTCGCGCACTGCATAGACGACACTGCCACCGTCGCGGACCACTACGGCATCGGCATTCACGGCGGTGAGTGGCCGCTGCTCGACGGCGCTCACCTCGCGTGAAAGCAAAGCGACCTTGGCGCTCATCTCGGGCAGCACGCGCGGATCGATCTCGTCGAAGCGCACCTTGGTGGTCACGGTAGCCTTGGCGCGATCGACGGTCGGGACCATCCGGCTGATCCGGCCGCGAAAGCGCGCATCCGGCAGGGCATCCAGGGTGATCTCGGCGGGCTGGCCGACGTGAACCTTGGCGAGGCTCGACTCCGACACGTCGGCTTCCACCTCGAGCGAGGTCATGTCGGCAAGGGTCACCACCGCACCCTTGGATTCGATCGCGGCCGAGAAGGGCGTGATGATGTCGCCGACGTTGGCGCTCTTGGACAGGATCACGCCATCGAACGGCGCGCGGATGACGGTGTAGTCGACGCTGACCTGAGCGTTGCGGGCCGTCGCTTGCGCGGCAGCGATGGTCGCGCGGGCGTTCGCCACCGCCGCCGCAGTCCGGTCCGCGCGCGCCCTGGAACTGTCGAGCGCTGCGCGCGACACGAAACCGCGCGCCACGAGATCCTGGTCGCGGCGTAACTGCGCCGCGGCCTCGCGCGCCTCGGCCTCGACCTGCGCGAGGGCCGCGCGTGCCGCGGCGACATTGGCGCTGGCGGCTTCGGCCTGGGCGACGACGTCGCGATTGTCGAGGCGGGCGATCACCTCGCCCGCTTTCACCCGCGAGCCTTCCGCGACCCCGAGCCACTCGAGCCGCCCGGTCGCCTTCGAGGCAATCGCGGCCTTGCGTTGCGGCACGACATAGCCGCTGGCGTTCAGCACCACGTAAGCCTGGGAGGGATAGGTGGTCACCACGGCCACCGTCTGCACGGCGGCAACACGTGGCCGCAGCACCCACCAGGCCGCGACGGCGGCAAGCAACAGTACAACGAGCGCCCACACCACCCACCGGCGACGCCGCGGACGTGGCAGGGCATTGCGGTCGATGCGCAACTGCGAGAGATCGGGGGGAGCGTCGGTCATGATGCGCGCGGCACGCGGCGGTGGCATGGCACGCCGAACAGGGCCGGGGCCACGGGCGCAGTCTACCGTGCGTTCTTCAGCCGCCCTCGAGCGGGGTCGCACCCACGAGCGGCGGCTCCGGCCGCCCGGCCCGCAGCGCGCGTGCCGTGAGAATCAGCAGGCCGAGCGCGATCGCACCGATTCCGGCCCACTCGCTGCGGGAAAGTCGTTCGCCGAAGATCGCCATCGACGACAGCAAAGCGATGACGGGGATGGCGAACATGTTGAGCGACGCCGTGCCCGCGGGCAGGTAGCGCAGGATCAGCAGCCAGAGCAAAAATCCACCGGCGGTGGAGACCGCGCCGACGTAAACCAGGAGCAGCACCTGGGACAGGGACCAGGCCGTGGCCGGAAGGGGCAGCAGCCACTCCAGCAACGTGAGGGGAAGTACCCCCGCGAGCATCTGCCAGGCAATGAAGGAGGTGGGCTCCAGATCACGGCGGCGCTGGAAATACTTGGCTGCGACCGTTCCCGCGCCCCAGCCGAGTCCGGAGAGCACGGCCCACAGCTTCGGCGCGAGCGCACCTTGCCAGTCCCAGGGCTCGACCACCAGGACGAGACCGGTTAAGGCGGCGATCACGGCGAGCCACTGGGTGCCGCGCACCCGCTCGTGCAGGACCGGCCAGGCGATCAGCAGGGTCCAGAACGGCATGGTGAAGACCAGCACCGAGGTCCGGCCTGCTCCCCCCGAGGCGAGCGCCATGGTCGTCCCCGCGAAGTTGACCGTGGTCTGGAAGAAACCGGTCACCAGCACCGCGACCCAGTCTTGCGGCCACAGGCACACCGCGCGGTGTCCCGGGCTCGAACCCACTCCGCCCATGCGTCTCACCATAAGCGCCGCGAACAGCACCACGATGGCGACCCAGGTGCGTTGCACGTTGAACGACACCGGATTGGCGTTGGCCAGCGCGAGTTTCATCGCGATCCAGTTGCCACCCCACACCAGGGTGAGGATGAGCAGCGCCGCGTAGGCGAAACGCGTGGGATTCGGGTGCGGGGTCGAGCCGCTCAATGGAGCAGGAAGGCTTCTATCGCGCACGCGACGGCGACCGGCTGGTCGTGATGAACCATGTGGCCCGCGTCGTCGATCACCACCAGCTCGGCATGGGGGATGTGCGCCAGTCGCCGCCGCACGCCTGCCAGGTTCTCGACGGCACCCTCCCCCTCCGGGTGGTCGTCGAGCCAGCGCGGCAGCTCCGAATGCTGTGCGCCGATCCACAGCGTGGGCGCGCTGATGGTCTCCCAGACCGCGTAGACCTCCTCCATGCGGTACACCGTCGGGAACGGCAGCTTGTGGCGAGGGTCGGAGGTAAGTCGCGCGGAACCGTCCGGCAGCGCCTCGGCCCATTCGCCGGCGAGGAACCGGGCCTTGGCCGGATCGAGACGCGGATTGGTCTTGCGCAAACGGGCCGCCACCGCGTCGAGGTTCGCGTACAGCCTGAAGGTCGGCGGCGCACGCAGCGCATCGAGCCATTTCGCGAGCTTGTCCGGAGCGCACGCGGCGTCCTCGGATGGAATGCCGAAGCCCTCCAGCGACACGAGGTGCGAGACCCGCTGCGGCCGAACCCCCGCGTAGTGCATGACGATGTTCCCGCCCAGGCTATGGCCCACGAGCTTCGCCGACTCGCCGGGCGCGTAGTGATCGAGCAGTGCCTCGAGATCGGCGATGTAGTCCGGAAACCAATAACCTTGGTCCTGCCATGCCGATTGCCCGAACCCGCGGAGGTCCGGTGCGATCACGTGCCAATCTCGACCAAGCGCGTCCACTAAAAACTGGAACGAGGCCGCCACGTCCATCCAGCCATGCAGCATGAACAGCTTGGGTGCCTGCGCCGGTCCCCAGCGCAGCACGCGCTGCGACAGGCCGCGCACGTCGACGCGCTCGACCGTAAACGGCTTCAACGCGACGTGCTCAGCGCTTCCGGCACAAGGCGATGCCGTCCTGCCACCCCATGCCGTAGTTGCCGTCGCTCACGAAGCGGTCCGCATCCTTGCGCTCCGCTCCCTTGGCACTGGCACAGCCATCGGCGTAGCCCTGTCGGTAGGCGAGCGGAAAACCCGACAGGTTGATCTTCGGCGGCGGTGGCTCGGCGGTGCGGGGTAGCGGCGGGGCAGTGGGAGGCACCGGCGTGGCCGGCACCACCGGTCCGGAAGGTGCCGTCGCACACGCGCCCAGCACCAGCGTGAGTGCAGACGCAAGCGCCCACGTGAGCGCAAATCGGCGGCACCGCCATGCGGAATCGAAATCGAGCTGCATCGGGAGGGTCGAGGGACTAGGACAGAGTAAAATTCTAGCATCGCGGCTCCTGCCCAATACCGGCTCCTGCCCAATACCGGCTCTGCCCAGTACCGGCTCCTGCCCAATACCGGCTCTGGCCAATGCCGGCTCCTGCCCAATAGCGGCTCTGCCCAATGCCGGCTCCTGCCCGATACCGGCTCCTGCCCAATTCCCAAATGCCCGATTCCCCACGCGATACCCGCCCGCGATGCGCGCCGCACCGCCGTCCCGAGTGCGCACGCTGATGCAAGGAACGTCCATAGTCCCGCGATGCCCCTGCGGCACTGCTCGAGATCTTCCATGAGCGATCCCGTGTTCGTCCATTTGCGCATGCATAGCGAGTTTGCGATCGCCGACGGGATCGTGCGCATCGACGAGGCCGTCGCAACCGCCGCCGGGGATCGCATGCCGGCGCTGGCGCTAACCGATCTCGCCAACGCATTTGGACTGGTGAAGTTCTATCGCGCCGCGCGTAGTGCAGGCGTGAAGCCGATCTTCGGCGTCGATGCCTGGATCACCCACGAGAGCAATCGCGATCAGCCGACGCGCGCGCTGCTACTTGCGCAGTCGCGGCAGGGGTACCTGCGCATCGCCGACTGGCTGTCGCGCGCCTACCGAACCAACCAGTACCGGGGCCGCGCCGAATTGCGGCGGGCGTGGCTGCAGGAGGGCACGGACGGGCTGGTCGCCCTGTCGGGGGCGCGCGACGGCGAGGTCGGACAGGCACTGCTGCAAGGCGACGCCCTCGGCGCCGCGCGCTTTGCCCGCGAATGGGCCGCGCTCTTCCCGGATCGCTATTACCTCGAGTTGCAGCGCGCCGGCCATGCGGAAGACGACGCGCTGGTCGCGGCGACGGTGCGCCTGGCCGGGGACGCGGGGCTACCGGTGGTGGCGACCCATCCCGTCCAGTTTCTGCGGCGCGAGCACTTCCGCGCCCACGAGGCGCGGGTATGCATCGCCGAGGGCACCGCGCTGTCCGACCCGCGCCGCAGCCGCCGCTTCACCGCAGATCAGTATTTCAAGACCCAGGCGGAAATGGCCGCGGCCTTTGCCGACTATCCCGAAGCGCTCGCCAACAGCGTGGCAATCGCACAGCGGTGCAACCTCACCATTCCCCTGGGCAAGAACTACCTGCCCGACTTTCCGACGCCGCCCGGAGTCACACTCGACGAACATCTCCGGCGTGAAGCGGCGATCGGTCTCGAGCGGCGGCTCGCCACGCTGTTCCCCGACGCCGCGGAGCGGGAGCGTCGCCGGCCCGAGTACGAGGCGCGACTCGGCTTCGAAGCCGGGACCATCGTCCAGATGGGTTTCGCCGGCTACTTCCTGATCGTCGCGGATTTCATCAATTGGGCGAAGGACAACGGCGTGCCGGTCGGTCCGGGCCGCGGCTCCGGCGCCGGCTCGCTGGTGGCGTATGCACTCGGCATCACCGACCTCGACCCGCTGCGTTACGCGCTCCTGTTCGAGCGATTCCTCAATCCGGAGCGGGTGTCGATGCCCGACTTCGACATCGACTTCTGCCAGGATGGCCGTGATCGCGTGATCGATTACGTCAAGAAGCGCTACGGTGCAGATTCGGTGTCGCAGATCGTGACGTTCGGCACCATGGCGGCGAAGGCCGCGGTGCGCGACGTTGGCCGGGTACTCGACCTGCCGTACCTGTTCTGCGATGGCATCGCCAAGCTGATACCGTTCCAGCCCGGCAAGCAGATCACGCTCCAGGACGCCCGGGCGATGGAACCGCTCCTCGCCGAGCGCGAACGCAACGAGGAGGAGGTGCGCGAATTGCTGGCCCTCGCCGAAGCCTTGGAGGGCCTGACCCGTAACGTAGGGATGCACGCGGGTGGGGTGCTGATTGCCCCGGGCAAGCTCACCGACTTTTGCCCGCTCTACATGCAGGCGGGCTCCGACGGCCTCGTCTCGCAGTTCGACAAGGACGACGTCGAGGCGGTTGGCCTGGTCAAGTTCGACTTCCTGGGTCTCACCACCCTCACCATCCTCGACTGGACGCTTCGCTACGTCCGCCGGCTCGATCCCGACTACGCTTTGCCGCTGGAGTCGATACCGCTCGATGATCGCCCTGCGTACGACATCTTCAAGACGGGGAACACCTCGGCGGTGTTCCAGTTCGAATCGCGCGGCATGCGCGATCTGCTGGTACGGGCGAAGCCGGACCGGTTCGAGGACATCATCGCCCTGGTGGCGCTCTATCGGCCGGGGCCGATGGACCTCATCCCCGACTACATCGATCGCAAGCACGGCCGGCAGCGCGTCGAGTACCTGGACTCGCGGCTCGAGCCCATTCTCGGGCCGACGTATGGGGTGATGGTGTACCAGGAGCAGGTCATGCAGATCGCCCAAGTGATCGGCGGCTATACCCTGGGCGGCGCCGATCTGCTGCGCCGGGCGATGGGCAAGAAGAAGCCGGAGGAGATGGCGACCCAGCGGGAGATCTTCGCGGCGGGCGCGGTGGCCAATGGCGTGTCGCACGCCAGGGCCTCGCAGCTCTTCGATCACATGGAAAAGTTCGCGGGCTACGGCTTCAACAAATCGCACGCCGCCGCCTACGCCCTGGTTGCCTACCAGACGGCGTACTTCAAGGCCCACCACGCCGCCGCGTTCATGGCGGCGAACCTGTCGCTGGTAATGGACGACACCGACAAGGTGCACAGTCTCTACGGCGACACCATCGACCAGGGCGTCGAGATACTCGCGCCCGACGTCAATGCCTCGAGCTACCGATTCGAGCCCGTGGACGGGCGACGCATCCGCTACGGGTTGGGCGGGATCAAGGGTACGGGCGAGGCGGCGATCGACTCAATCGTCGCAGCGCGTACCCAGCGCGGGCCCTTTCGCGACCTGTTCGACTTTTGCCGGCGGGTCGACAAGCGCCTGGTCAACCGGCGCGTGCTCGAGGCGCTCATCCGCGCCGGCGCCTTCGACGCGATCGATGCCCGCCGCGCCACGCTGTTTGCATCGGTCGGGGTGGCGCTCGCCGAAGCGGAACGGGCCGAGGCGGCGGCCTCGCAGGTGTCGTTGTTCGGCGAGGAGCACCATGCGAGCGGTCTCGCCCTGGTGGCGGCGCGCGAATGGACCGACGCCGAGCGGCTGGTGCACGAGAAGGCCGCGCTCGGCTTCTACGTCTCCGGGCATCCGTTCCAGGGCTACGCGGTGGAGCTTGCGCCCATCGTGCGGCAGCCTTTGGCCAACCTGCAGCCACGCAAGGACTTGGTGCTGATTGCCGGCGTCGTCACCGCGCTGCGCATCCAGGCCTCGCGACGCGGCAAGATGGCCTTCGTGACCCTCGACGATGGTCAGGGCTCGGCCGAGGTCGCGGTGTTCAACGAGATTTTCGACGCCGCGCGCACCCTGCTGCGCGAAGATGAACTCCTGGTGATGGAGGTCAAGATCTCGCAGCGCGGCGGCGGCGGCGATGACGTCCAAGGACAGGGCTTGCGGATCATCGCGGAGCGCGTGCACGACATTGCAGCGATCCGCAAGCGATACGCCAAGGGGCTGCGACTCGCCGTGAACGGCGGGGCCGACGCCAGCCGTCTCTCCGACCTGCTGGCGCCTTTTCGCCCCGGCTGCTGCGCGGTATCGCTCGAGTACCGCACGGGCGGGCTCACTGGTGAGATCGAGCTCCCCGAAAGCTGGGCCGTCAACCCGGACAACGCCCTCATCGCCCGGTTGCAAGACTGGCTCGCTCCCGAGAACGTGCGGGTGCTGTACTAGGGCCTGGACCGACGCCATTCGGCGTGCGGCTTCGCTCCTTGTCATCCCCCTACGCGCGTTACCGCGCCTTTTTCCGCGAGCCGGACGTGGTGCGCCTGCTGGCCATGGCGTTCGCCGCGCGCATGCCGATCGGGATGCTCGCGCTCGCGCTGCTCATGCACCTGCGCAGCCTATCGGGCTCGTTTGCGGTCGCCGGCGGCATCGTCGGCGCCTATATGGTGGCGATGGCCATTGGCGCCCCGATACAGGGTCGGCTCGTCGACCGGTACGGACCGACCTGGGTCCTGCGGGTCGACGGCGTGGTGCATCCATTCGCGCTGGTGGCCATTCTGGCCGGCGGGAAGATGTCCACGGCCTTTCTTACGGCGTGCGCCATCGTCGCCGGCGCCTTCATGCCGCCGATCGCCGTGCTGACACGCACCGTCTGGCGTTACCGCTTCGAGCACGATGTCCGGCGCATGGCCTTCGCGCTGGATGCGGTGCTGATCGAACTCAACTACACGCTCGGTCCCGCGCTGATCGCCCTCTTGCTGGCCGTGGCCAGTCCGCGTGTGGCACTCGCGGGTGCGGTGCTGTTCGCCGCGACAGCCGCTCCGCTGTACCTCGCCTCGCCAGCGCAACGTTACTGGAAACGGCAGCCGCGCGGCGAGCGGCATTTGCTCGGTCCGCTCACCGAGCCGCAGCTCCTAGTGATCTTCGCCAGCAACTTCGCGCTCACCTGTGGCCTGGGACTGCTGGAGGTGAGCTATCCCGGGTTTGCCGCGCGTAACGGACAGCCGGCGCTCGGCGGCATCCTCATCGCGGTGAATTCCCTAGGCAGCGCCGCCGGCGGCGTGGCCTACGGCGGCATGCATCTGGCACGGCCGCTCCCACACCAGCTGCGTGCATTGCTTATCGCACTCGCAGTTCCCGTGGCGCTGCACGCCGTCATCGGCTCCTTCGGATGGCTCCTGCCGCTCGCCTTCGTCACAGGCCTGCTGATCGCACCCTCGTTCGCGATCTTCAGCATGCTGGTCGCGCAGCATGCCCCGCCGCGCTACGCCACCGAGGCTTTCACCTGGTCGACGACCGGCATCGTCGCCGGGATCGGCGCGGGCATGGCCATTGGCGGCACCCTCATCGAACAAGGCGGACCGCCCATTGCCTTCCTGGCATCGGCAGTCGCCATGCTCGTCGCCGGAATGCTCGCGACTTTGGTGCGGGGCAGCGGAGGGCCGACCTAGGACGAGGACGAGGACGAGGGCCGGCGGATTAGCGCGTTGCCGGGAAGTGCAGCGAGCTGCTCGCGGAGCGCGGTCTTGAGCACCTTGCCGGTGTTGTTCTTGGGAAGCTCGGCAATGAACACATAATGGCGCGGCCGCTTGAACCGCGCGATCCGCGCACGACAGCGGGCGTCGAGCTCGGCCGCGAGGGTGCTCGCAACCTCGGTGGCGGCCGCCGGCGTTCCCCGGATGACGACGAACGCCACCACGTCCTCGCCCCATTCCGGATCGATACGGCCGATCACCGCGGTCTCGGCGACATCGGGGTGACCGAGCAGCACCTCCTCGATCTCGCGCGGATAGATGTTGGCGCCGCCGCTGATGATGAGATCCTTGGAACGGTCGCGCAAGGTCAGGAAACCATCCACGTCGAGGCTGCCGACGTCGCCGGTGTGCAACCAGCCGCCGGCCAGCGTGCCGGCGGTCGCGGCTTCGTTGTCCCAGTAGCCCCGCATCACCGCCGGTCCGCGTACCAGAACTTCCCCAACCTCGCCGGTTGCCAGGTCGACGTCGCCAGGACCTGTGACGCGCAGCGCCATTCCGGTCTGCGCGATCCCGACCGAGCCGATGCGCGCTACGTCGTCCCGCGCCATCGCGTCGGCGAGGAGCGCTTTCGACATCGCCGTGATAGTCATCGGCGACTCACCCTGGCCGTAGATCTGCGCCAGCCGCGGTCCGAATCGGTCGAAGGCGGCGCGGCAGTCCTCGACGTACATCGGGCCGCCGCCGTACACGATGCACTTCAGTCGCGCGAGCTGGTGCTCGCCTACCGCGTTGCTTTCAACCAGGCGTTTCACCATGGTCGGCGCGGCGAAGAACGCGGCACCACGCCAGGTCTCGAGCAGCGTAGCCATCTCGTGGGCATCGAACGCGCCCGATTCAGGTATGACATTGACTGCCGCCCCGAGGACGTTTGGCACGGCATACAGGCCCGAACCGTGTGACAGCGGCGCGGGATGCAGCCAGGCGTCGCCAGGGCTGATCGCCTCGACGTCACTGAGATAGCATTGCGTCATCGCCCGCAGGTTCGCGTGGGTGATGACGACGCCCTTGGGTCGCCCGGTGGTGCCGCTGGTGTAGAACAGCCACGCCGCATCGTCGGGTGCACATGCCGCGGGGAGCGAAGCCGTGGCATCGGCGGCCAACGCCCGATGCTCCCGCGAGCCGAGCCGCACGACCCACTCGACGCCCGCGCACACCTCTGGCGATGACTCGATCGCCCCCGCCCACGTCGCATCGACCAGCACCAGACGTGCTCTGCTATCGGCGAGGACGTACGCGAGTTCGCGCGGGTGAAGCTTGGCGTTGACCGGCACCGCGACCATCCCGGCCCACCACGCGCTGAACAGCGCGACCAGGTAGTCTGGCGTATTGCGCGCGACGATCGCGATGCGGTCGCCCGGGGCGAGTCCCGCCGCGATCATGCCAGCGGCGAAGCGTGCCGCGGTGTGGGCGAATGTGGCGTAGTCGTGGGTGACCCGCGTGCCGACCGCCAGCGCGGGGAGGCTGGGCCAGCAGCGGGCGCTGCGCCAGAGAAAGCTGGCGACGTTATGGGCCGCTGCCGTCGTCATGGGCGTTTGCGAAAAGGTCGTGGCTAGTACGTGGCGCGACCGCCGGAAAGGTCGAACACCGCACCCGTCGAGAACGAGCAGTCCTCGCTCGCTAGCCAGCACACCATCGCGGCGATCTCATCGACCGTACCGAAGCGACCCATGGGAATCTTAGACAGCATGAAGTCGATGTGCTGCTGGGATATCTGGTCGAAGATGGCGGTGCGAACGGCCGCAGGGGTCACGCAATTCACCCGGATGCCGGTGCGCGCGAGTTCCTTGCCCAGGGATTTCGTGAGCGCCATCACCCCCGCCTTGGAAGCGCTGTAGGCCGACGCAGTGGGATTGCCCTCCTTGCCTGCTACCGACGCGATGTTGACGATGCGGCCATAATCGCCAGTCATCATGTACGGCACCACCGCGCGGTTGCAGTAGAAGACGCCGTTGAGGTTGATGTCGATCACCTGGCGCCACGCGTCGGGCTGGTACTCCCAGGTGGTGGCGTTCGGCCCGGCGATCCCGGCCGAGCAGACGAGCACGTCGATACGTCCGAGCGAAGAGGCCGACCCCCGCGCGGCGGCCGCTACGGCGTCGGGATCGGCAACGTCCACCTGCTGGGAGTCGGTAGCGGCGCCGATGGCGCGCTTGGCCTCCTCGAGCGCCGCGGGATCACGATCCCAGACACTGACCCGCGCCCCGCTCGTCTGCAGCCGTCGCGCGATCGCCAGTCCGATGCCTGCGGCCCCCCCCGTCACCACCGCGGTACGATTTGCAAAATCCAGTTGATTCATGACGTCTCCCCTCGTGAATGTCGGGAAATTCTACGACATGCCGATGGACTTACCGGCGCTTCGGTAGAAGGCAGGATTTCACGAGATGGGCAGTTTTTACGTCGAACGGTCGCCGACTAATGCGACGCCTCCACCTTACAGCCGCGCTCTCGCCCCGACATTCCCCGCGAATAGCGCGTTGCTCCCGCGTTGCGCGTCCCGCCCCGGTATCGTTGGCGTGAACGGCACGCTCTTTGCGTCCTCTCCTGGCAAACAGCTAGGGAGGCATGATGCGCTCGAAAGTGGTGGCGGTGCGGTGCTTTGCTGAACAGACCGCAGGGCAATGGGAGGCGCACTGCGTCGACCTCGACCTGACGGTACGGGGGGAATCCCTCGACGCTGTGAAATGCACCCTCGATCGGCTTATTCACGAAAACATCGATGACGCCGCGGTCCGACGCCGGTCCAGTCGTAGCGCTGTAACGTCGACGCCCGGCTCGCTCCACTTGCGGCTCAAGTATTGGGGTCTCCGCCTGGCGGCCCGTCTCGGCTGGCGGGACGACGCGCTCCAGAGCAATCGCCAGGGCGCCCGACGCTTCGAACCGAGGGCCGTGCTCGGCCCGTCGCGCTGATTGGTCGTTCAAACCGGATAGAGCCGGTGATGCCTCGTCAACCGAACCAAATAACCGTCGTCCTTGCAAATCCTCGGAAACTGCGCAGGCGATGCCCGTCATCCACCCGACAGAATCCATCGGCATGACGGTGCGGATAAGCCGCGCAGCGCCGTCGACGGTCCAACTGTATCTGGGTCGCAGCGCGGTTGCCGGTATGGACGTAGATGGGATCATCGACCCTCCGCCGTGGCGGCGCAGCCGCGCGCGCACCCCGGCGAATCGGCGGGTACCGGTCGCAGGGCGGGGCGAACTTGCCGGTTTCGTCCACGTTCGCCATGCGGGACGCGATTACTGCGGGTGGTATCGCGTGGCGGGCGATCTGCTGACCGTCTTTTGTGGGGTGGCCGCCAACACCGGTTTGCTGCCGGACAGGTCGCAATCCCTCAAGCCCCTCGCTGAGCGTCTTTTGCACGAATTGGTGGATGCCGAAAATCCTGGGATCAATCCTGAGTGAGCGAAGACCGGGTTCCTCAGGGGCCTGGCGCGCGCGACGCCGGCGATGCGCATGATCCTCGGGGCGCAGTCGGCGACCACATCCACGTAGGTATCGACCGTAGCGCCGCGCCGGCGCGCACTGACGCTATTGCTCAAAGTCATGACAAAGGGCCCGCGTTGCGGGCCCTTTTTCTCGTAACGCGACTACGCGGCGCTTAGCGCCGGTTCGGATCGCGATTCTTGTCAACGTCGTCCTTGAGGTTGCCGATGCCCTTCTGGATTTTGCCTTCCACCTGCTTGCCGGCGCCCTTCACTTGTTCGCCAAGATCGCCAGTCGCCTTGCCAACCTCGCGCTGGACTTTGCCTTCGACATCCTTCGCCGTACCCTTTACTTGATCGCGGTTCATTGGAGTACCTCCGTAGCGTTGTCATGGAAGGTGAGCTTCGTAATTCCAAAGACCCCACCGTAGCGGACATCAATGTCCAGCTACCATCATGGAGAAGCACCCAGGGCGAGGGCGTCGGTGAAAGCCGTCAACCCTTGTAGGACGCGAGCCATCAAGTAGGGCGGACCTCCCCCACGTAATCCGACGTTCCCGCGATCGCCTCGCCCAGCATGGCCAGCAATGCGCCGCTGTCGAACGGTTTCTGCAGGTAGCGGATCCCGGCGTCGAAAAAGCTGCGCACCTTCGCCTCGTTAAGTACGCTCATGAAAACGAATGGGAGGCCATCGTGCCCAGGAAGAGCATGCGCTGCCTGAATGAGGGTATAGCCGATCATGCCCGGCATCACGATGTCGGAAATGACGACGTCGCAGTGCTGCGCTGTCAGTTGCGCCAGGGCTTGGTCGCCGTCGTAGGCCACCGTGGTCCGATAGCCGTGGCGTTGCAGGAGCGCAGCGAGGCCATTGGCAAACGCAACGTCGTCATCGACGACCAGTACCGCCCGAGTCATGGCGCCGATCTCACGCGTCTCGACCAACGCCGTCCACGGTCGCATGCCGTTCGGTGCCTGCGACGCGGACGCTGCCGTGCAACGTTCGAGAGCCGGTGGGTGGAGGAGCCGATGGATTCATTCGGGGCCTTGCGTGAGATTGGCCGGGCATCAGCCAAGCGCTTGCGCGCCCGGCCCTCTGTGCCGTCGATCCGGCGACCGTCGCGACCGGCCCCCGCCCCGGCGCCGTCGCGGAGACCCTCGCGTGCTCGGAGCATAGCGCGTGCAGCCCTTTCGGGGGAAGCGCACCGCGATCCGCCGCACTCGCGGGCCGCGCTGACAGCGGTCTTTCCCGTTGCCCTACAGAATGGCGCCAATGCTCGGCCGATAATAAGACGCTGGAGGATGCGCATGGCCACTGTACTGGTGATCGACGATGACGTGGGATTCGCGCAAGGCTTGGCCGCTTGCCTGCGGGCCCGCCACTATCGCACCATCGTTGAAGCCAATGGCGACGCTGCCCTCGTCATGCTGGCAGGACGCGGGGTCGACGCCGTATTGTGCGATATCGTCATGCCCGGCCTCCTGGGCCCCGGGTTCCTGCAGAAAGCCCAGTCGGTGCCGGGGCAGGAGCAGCTGCCCGTGATCTTCATGAGCACCCTGCCAGAGGAGCGCGTGAGCCGGATGTTCGACGGCTACGCCGCGTACCTGCGCAAGCCCTTCACCATTCCGGAAGCGATCGCGACCATCGAGCGGGCCATTGTCCGCCCGCGGCGCGGAGCGACGCCTCTGCGCGACACGGGCTCGCCGCTCTCGCCATTGCCACCCCTGCATTCCGCGGCGATGCGCCGGCGCTCGTGATGCGGTGGCGTCCCTGATCGATCCAAGCACCCTTCTCGGCCGACCCCGAAACTGACGCGCACCGTACAGCGACGGTGCGAGCGCCGGATTCCTTCACGTCGGAGATAGAGTCCCGAATCGGAAGTTCGTTGCATCACCCTGCGATGGCTGCGGCAGCGAACTTGCGGTTGGCGACACTAGGTCGGCATCGTCCGGCGATCGTGTATGGTTGCAGTCAGCGACCAACGAGGAGGCTTGCCAGTGGAGTGGACGCCGATCATCGATTTCGTGCTGCATCCCGACCAGCAGCTCGGGCGGCTGCTCGCGCAGTACGGCGTGCTGATCTACGCGATCCTGTTCGCCATCCTGTTCTGCGAGACCGGCCTGGTGGTGACTCCCTTCCTGCCCGGCGACTCGTTGCTGTTCGTCGCCGGCGCCTTGTGGGCCGCCACCGGCATGGACGTGGTGGCGCTTGGTGCGGTGCTGATCACCGGGGCGCTGTGCGGCGACAACTGCAACTTCTGGATTGGCCGCTCAGTGGGTGCCCGGCTGGTGCGCAGTCGCTCGCGCCTGATCAACCGCCGCGCCCTCGAGCGCACCGAGGCGTTCTACGCGAACCACGGCGGCAAGACGATTGTGATGGCCCGCTTCGTCCCGGTGGTCCGCACATTTGCGCCGTTCGTGGCCGGACTCGGGCGCATGCACTACATCCGCTTCCTGGCGTTCAGCGTCGGAGGGGCGCTGCTCTGGGTAGTGCTGCTCGTCTCGATCGGCTACTGGTTCGGCAATACGCCGTGGGTCAAGCGCCATTTCGGCATCGTCACCCTGGTCATCATCGCGCTCTCGGTGATGCCGCTGGCATTCGAACTCGTTCGCCACCGCCTGCAGCGACCTCGTGGCGCGGAAACCAGCCGCGCCGGCCGGGTCCTGTGACCTCCGTGAAATCCTTGACGGATAGCCAGCGTCCGCGCCTGGCGCGCGGCGAGCCTCCGTCGTGACCAGCTATCCCTTTCCCGCCGATCTCGTCGGGGAGATCACCGCCCGGCGCGGCGCACTGCACTGCTTCGATCGCATCGATCCCGGCCGCACCGCCCTGATCGTCGTGGACATGCAGACTGGATTCCTGCAGGAGGGTTGGCCAACCGCGCTCGCCAGCGCCCGGGCCATCGTGCCAACCATCAATCGCCTCGCCGGGACCGTGCGCGACACCGGCGGCGAAGTCATCTGGGTGGCGTGGGCCCTGGACCCCTCGGCACCACGTTGGGACGTTTTTTTCGATCACGTGATGGGCCCGCAATCGAGCGAGCAATTTCGCACCCTATTCGCGCCGGGTCACGAGGGCCAGGGGCTCTGGCCGGGCGTTGACTACCATCCCGGCGAGACCATCGTCGGCAAGACCAATTTTTCCGGCTTCTCGGGCAGCCACGGCGCCCTCGAGCGACACCTGCGGGCGCGCGGTCTCGACACCGTACTCATCGCCGGCACCGTGACCGCTGTCTGTTGCGAATCGACCGCGCGCGAAGCTGCCTTCGCGAACTTCAAGACCATCATGGTGGCCGACGCCAATGGCGGCCGCAGCGATGCGGAGAACCTCCTCACCTTCTCGACTTTCATCCGCGTGTTCGGGGACGTGATGACCGCTGCGGAAATCACCGCACGGCTCGAAGGGTCGCCGGCACAGCGCGGCGGCGAGGGACGGACAGGGGGGTGATCGGCGGAGCAGGCCTCGCCGCTTCGCCGGTGGGTGTCGCGTCTCGTCGGTTGACTCGCGGCGCCAACGCCCCTACGCTGCATCCCCTGGGTGCGTCCCTGCCGCGTCGTTCGCGGCGACCGGTGGTCGCGCCTTCCTCAACCCGCTCTCGGGAGGCACGATGTCAAAGAAGGCATGGATTGCGGCGCTCGCGGCCACGGTCGCACTGGGATGGGCGCAGACGGGCGTCACGCAGACCCTCAAGTGGGCCAACAACGGCGACGTCTCGTCGATGGATCCGTACTTCCTGAACGAGACGTTCCTGCTCGGCTTCCTCAGCAACATCTACGAACCGCTGGTCGGCCGTGGCAAGAAGCTCGAGCTCGAGCCGCGTCTTGCCGAGTCGTGGTCGCAGACCTCGCCCACCGTGTGGCGGTTCAAGCTCCGTAGCAACGTCAAGTTCCACGACGGTTCGCCCTTCAACGCCGACGACGTGGTGTTCTCGTACGCACGAGTGCTGATGGATGGCTCGGACATCAAGGGCAAGCTCACCTCGGTCAAGGAAATCCGCAAGGTCGACGACATGACGATCGACATCGAGACCAAGGCGCCGAATCCGCTGCTCCCCGGCGACATCAGCACCTGGTACATCATGTCCAAGCCGTGGGCCGAGAAGAACGGCGCCGTGCAGCCGTCCAACGTCAAGACCAATACCGAAAGCTACGCCAACCTGCACGCCAACGGCACCGGTCCCTTCATGCTGAAGAGCCGTGAGCCCGACGTGAAGACCGTCGCCACCAAGAACCCGAACTGGTGGGGGAAGCCCGAGCACAACCTGGAGGAAGTGCAATTCCAGGTGATCAAGTCCGACGCCACCGGAGTCGCGGCTCTGCTCTCCGGCGACATCGACATGCTCTACACGGTGCCGCTGCAGGACGTCGACCGGATTGCCAAGACGAAGGGGCGCAAGGTGCTGCAAGGCGCCGAGATGCGGACCATCTTCCTCGGCATGGACCAGTGGCGCGACGAGCTCGCCGATTCCAGTGTCAAGGGCAAGAATCCGTTCAAGGACGTGCGAGTCCGCAAGGCCTTCTATCAGGCCATCGACGAGAAGGCGATCGCCAGCAAGGTGATGCGCGGTGCGGCGACGGCTTCCGGCCTGATGATCGCGCCCACCGTCAACGGCTGGGACAAGTCGCAGAATTCGCGCCTGCCGTACGACACCGCCGCCGCCAAGAAGCTGCTCGCCGACGCTGGCTATCCCAACGGCTTTACGGTGGGAATGAACTGCCCGAATGATCGCTACGTCAACGACGAGCAGATCTGCCAGGCGGTGGCTGCGATGCTGGCGCGCATCGGCGTGAAGGTGAACCTCCTTGCCGAGACCAAGAGCAAGTACTTTGCCAAGATCCTCGCTCGCAACACGAGTTTCTATCTGCTCGGATGGACACCCGACACGTACGACGCGTGGAACCCGCTGTCGAGTCTGATGGCGACCCCCAATGACGCCGGCCAGGGCAAGTTCAATCTCGGCAAGTACTCCAACAAGCGGCTCGACGAGCTAACCCTGATGATCCAAAGCGAGGTCGATCCAGCGAAGCGACAGTCGCAGATCAGCGAGGCGTTCAAGATTCACACCGACGAGGTGGGTCACATTCCCTTGCACCAGCAGGCGCTGGCCTGGGGAGTGAAGGACAACGTCAGTCTCGTTCAGTTGCCGGATAACGTGTTCGTGTGGAGTTGGGTGAAGGTCAAGTAATCGTCCCACTGGAAGCGGCGGTTCCGGGTTACGCGGTGGATCGGACGACGCGAACGTGATCGTCTTCGTCCTCCGCCGCCTGCTGCAGTCGGTGACCGTGATGCTGGCGGTCGGCCTGATCGCGTTCGGTCTCTTCCGCTACGTCGGCGATCCCATCAACAACATGGTGGGCCAGGACACCGGCGACCGCGATCGCCAGGAGTTGCGCAAGAGCCTCGGTCTCGACGATCCGTTCATCCTCCAGTTCGGCCGCTTCCTCGGCAATGCCGTGCGCGGCGAGTTCGGCATTTCCTATCGCCAGGGTCGCAAGGTTTCGGTCCTGATCGCCGAGCGCCTCCCGGCGACCCTCGAGCTCTCCTTCACGGCGGCGCTATTCGCCCTGGCCGTCGGTGTGCCCCTGGGTGTGTACACCGGTCTCAACCGGCACCGCTGGACCAGCAAGGCGGTGCTTGCTGTGTCGCTGATCGGGGTGTCGCTGCCGACCTTTCTGATCGGCATCCTGCTGATCCTGGTGTTCTCGGTGTTGCTGGGGTGGCTGCCGGGGTTCGGGCGTGGCGATGTCGTGCAACTCGGGTGGTGGTCAACGGGATTCCTGACCACCTCCGGGCTCTTGGCGCTAATCCTGCCCGCGATCACCCTCGGCTTTTTCCAGATGACCCTCATCATTCGCCTGGTCCGCGCCGAGATGCTCGAGGTCCTGCGCACCGATTACATCAAGTTCGCCCGGGCGCGCGGACTTTCCGATCGCGCGGTCAACTTCGGGCACGCGCTCAAGAACACCCTCATCCCGGTGATCACCATCACCGGCATCCAGCTCGGCTCGATCATCGCCTTCGCGATCATCACCGAGCAGGTTTTCCAGTGGCCGGGCATGGGATTGCTGTTCATCCAGGCCGTGGCCTTCGTGGACATTCCGGTCATGGCGGCCTATCTCATGCTGGTGGCGCTGATGTTCGTGATCATCAATCTGATCGTCGATCTCCTCTATTACGCGATCGACCCGCGGCTGCGCGTCGAGCGCGCAGCCCTCGCCGGCGCCCATGCCTGACACGCCCGTCGTCCCCGCTACACGGCCGGTCGCCGGTCCCTGGCACGCCATGATCGCCCGCGCCTGGGACAGCGACATCGCCTACAGCTTCCGGCGCTCGCCACTCACCATCGTCGCCGCAGTAGTGACGGCGCTGGTGCTGTTCGGGGCGGTGCTCGCCCCGTGGGTCGCCCCGCACAACCCGTTCGACCTCGCCACGGTCAGCGTCCTGGACGCACGCACGCCGCCCGCCTGGATAGACGGCGGGAGCTGGAGCTTTCCCCTGGGCACCGACAATCTTGGCCGCGACATGCTGTCGGCGATGCTCTACGGGTCCCGGCTTTCGCTTGCGGTCGGCTTCCTCTCGACCCTGCTGGCTGCGGTGCTAGGGGTGGCGCTCGGCCTGCTGTCGGGCTATGTGGGCGGTGTTCTGGACGCGGTACTAATGCGCGTCGCCGAAGTGCAGCTCAGCTTTCCGGCCATCCTGGTCGCGCTGCTGCTCGATGGGGTGATGCGCGGCGTCGTGCCACCCATGTTGCAGGATCAGGTCGCGGAATACGTGCTGATTCTGGCGATCGGCCTCTCGTACTGGGTGCATTTCGCCCGGACCGTACGCGGCTCGACGCTGGTCGAGCGCAACAAAGATTACGTGCTCGCCGCGCGGGTGACGGGACGCCATCCCCTGGCGATCATGCTGCGCCACGTCCTGCCCAACGTCATGGGCCCGGTGCTGGTCATCGCCACCATCACACTCGGCGTCGCGATCCTCACCGAGGCGACCCTGTCCTTCCTCGGTGTCGGCGTGCCGCCGACCACGCCGTCGCTAGGTACCCTCATTCGCGTCGGCAACGAATATCTGTTTTCGGGCGAATGGTGGATCACGATTTTCCCGGGGTTGCTGCTCGTCTTGCTCGTACTCGCCGTAAACGTGCTGGGCGACTGGCTGCGCGACGCGCTCAATCCCCGACTGCGCTGATGGCCGCAGGAGACCAGGCGACGCCTCTGCTGCGGGTCGAGCATCTCCGGGTGGAGATCTCGACGCGACGCGGAACGCTCGTGCCGGTTGACGATGTCTCGTTCGGGATCGGCGCCGGCGAGGTGCTAGGGATCGTGGGCGAGTCAGGCGCCGGCAAATCGATCGCGGGTGCTGCCATCATCGGCCTGCTCGAACCGCCGGGCCGGGTCGCCGCGGGCCGGATCTTCCTGGAAGGCGAGCGTATCGACGACCTGCCGCCGGATGCGATGCGCCGCGTGCGTGGCCGGCGCATCGGCACGATCTTCCAAGATCCGCTGACCAGCCTGAATCCGCTCTACACCATCGGCGCGCAGCTCGTCGAAACCATCCAGACCCACACCGATCTATCGGCCAGGCCGGCACGCGAACGCGCCGTCGAACTGCTGCGCGAAGTGGGCATCCCGGCGCCCGAACAGCGGGTCGACAACTATCCCCACCAGTTCTCCGGCGGCATGCGCCAGCGGGTGGTGATTGCCTTGGCGCTGTGCGCCAATCCGCGTCTGGTAATCGCCGACGAGCCCACTACCGCCCTCGACGTGTCGATCCAGGCGCAGATCATCGCTCTCATCCAGAAACTCTGTCGCGAGCACGGTGCGGCGGTGATGCTGATCACCCACGACATGGGGGTGATCGCCGAGACCGCGGATCGCGTCGGCGTGATGTACGCGGGCCGGCTGGTGGAGATCGGCCCGCTGCGCGAGATCCTGCAGCACCCGCGTCACCCGTACACGGTCGGTCTGATGCGATCGATTCCTTCGGTGCGTCTCAAGGGCGAGCGGTTGCAGCAGATCGACGGCAGCATGCCGCGTCTCACCCAGATTCCGCCCGGCTGCCCCTTCAACCCGCGCTGTGCGAAGGCGTTCGACCGATGCCGGGTCGAGCGTCCCGAGTTGATCGAAGATGGGCTCTCGCGCGCGGCCTGCTGGCTCTACGCGCCGAGCGCCGCCACCGTCGCTCAGGGTGGTTGACGTGGCGCAGCACCATGGTCGCGCTGCCGACTGTGGCCCCGGCGCGGATCCCGCGCGCGACGTTTCGCTCCTGCGCGTGCGGGGCCTGACCCGGCATTTCGATGCGTCGCCGCCCTGGCTCAACCGGGTTCTCGCGGGCGAGCCACGACGCACGGTGCGGGCGGTCGACGGCGTCGACTTCGCCATCGCCCGCGGCCAGACGCTGAGCCTGGTCGGCGAGTCGGGCTGCGGCAAGTCGACCGTGGCGCGACTCGTGGTCGGGCTTTACCAGCCCACCCGCGGCACCATCGAGTTCGAAGGGCACGATGTGTCGACCGCGCGGAGCCGCCGCGCGATGAAGTCGCTGCACGGCCGGATCCAGATCATCTTCCAGGATCCGTATGCGAGCTTGAACCCGCGCTGGCGGGTATTCGACATCGTCGCGGAGCCGATCCGGGTCACGGGACTGCTGAAGGGCTCAGCCGCGATCCGTGCCCGGATCGACGAGCTCCTGACCCAGGTCGGCCTGTCGCCCGTGGATGGCGCCAAGTATCCGCACGAGTTCTCCGGTGGCCAGCGCCAGCGCGTGTCGATTGCGCGGGCGCTCGCGAGCTCGCCCGAGTTCCTGGTGTGTGACGAGCCGACCTCCGCGCTCGATGTATCGGTGCAGGCGCAGATCCTCAACCTCATGAAGGATCTGCAGACGCGCCTCGGCCTGACCTATCTGTTCATATCCCACAATCTCGCGGTGGTGCGGCACATGTCCGATCAGGTCGGAGTGATGTATCTCGGCCGGCTCGCGGAGATCGCCGACGCGGAAACGCTCTTCTCCCGCCCGCTGCATCCCTACACTCGCCTGCTACTTGATACGATTCCGGACTTGGAACTCGCCGGTCGGCCGCGCACGCCGGTAGGCGGCGAGGTGCCGAGCCCGATCGATCCGCCCTCGGGATGCGCGTTCCATCCGCGCTGCGCGTACGCGAACGCACGTTGCAGGGCGGAGCAACCCGCGCTGCTTGCATCAGGTGGGGCGCTGGTCGCCTGCCACGGCATCGAGGAGAACCGAATACCCGTTCACGCACGGGAGGGCTGAGCCGGCGGGCTGCAACACGTCCGCGGACCTTCGCCGAGCTTGGTCGGCGGCGTGCATACCCTCGTCGCGAATACTGGCGTCCGCGTGACCACCACGTGACGAACGTGAGTCAAATCGCGAACACGCTGCGAGCTGGGGCGTCCCGCTGGCGCGGCCGCATGCGGCCAAGCCCGGCGATGAACCCATGCGCAGGGGGCGCCGACCGCTCGTGATAGCGTCGTCCTTCCGTTATTGATTGCTTAGGAACGTGGGCGCTGGCGTGCTTGGCGCGCGGGCCTTGATGAAGGCGATGAGCATCTCCTCGGCATGCAGGATGTGGGCGGTCAGCAGCTTGCACGCACCGGCGACGTCGCCCGAACGACAAAGCCTCACGATCGAGGCGTGCTCCTTCTCCGCCCGCGCCCGACCCCTGCCAGTGAGCGACAGCTGCATGCGGGTGTAGCGATCCGTGTTCTGGAGCAGTGCGGTGACAATCGCGAGGGTGCGGGGTTGCTCCGCCCGTGCCATCAGGGTGAGATGCAGCCTCGTGTTGAGCTCGCCCCAGCGACCGGGATTCATCGCCTGGATCTCGGCTCGGTATTCGGCATTGATGCGATCGATCGCGGCGTAGTCCTCGGCACCCAGCCGCGGGGCGGACAGACGCAGCAGGCGCGGCTCGAGCAACGCGCGCAAACCGAAGAGCTCGCTGATTTCCTGGTGCGACAGCACCGAGACCTGGGCGCCCCGATGGGCTAGGATCTTGACGAAGCCCTCGCTCTCCAGTTGCACCAGCGCTTCGCGGATCGGGATCCGGCTCATGCCGAAATCCTTGGCGAGTGCATCCTGCCTGAGCTGGAACCCTTCCGGAAGCTCGCCGCTCAGGATGCGCCGGCGCAACTCGTCGGCCGCGGCCAGCGCCATCGTGCGATGACCGAGCGGCGCCCGATCGCCGCGTGGGGTCGTGGACATCGCCTAGCCCCGGGAGAACCGTCAGCGACCGGACGCGGACGCAGCCGCGGCAAGGACCGCTCGCATCACCCCGTCATTTGCGATCACGCAGCTGCCTTGAGCCCGACGTCAGGCAATTTCGGGCGATTGGCCAGCGCGTCGCGCATCATCGTCTCGATGGCCTCGCGATCGCCGGCGTCCAGCGCGAGGCGCGGCGCACGCGTCAAGTGGGTGCCACGCCCCATAATGTGCTCGCATAGCTTGATGCACTGCACGAGGTCGGGCCGCGCGTCGAGATGGAGCAGCGGCATGAACCAACGATAGATGCTCATGGCCTCGTCGTATCGACCCGCACGGGTGAGCCGGAAAAGGGTCTCGCCCTCGCGGGGGAAGGCGTTCGACAGGCCGGAGACCCAGCCCACGGCGCCGACCAGGATGCTTTCCACGACCACGTCGTCGAGCCCGGCGAACAACACGAACCGATCGCCCACCATGTTGCGGAGGTCGGTGAAGCGGCGCGTATCACCTGACGATTCCTTGAAGCAGACGATGGTGTCGCAGTCGGCGAGGGACGCGAGGATCTCCGGCGTGACATCGTTCTTGTAGATCGGCGGATTGTTGTAGACCATCACCGGCAGGTCGGTCGCCTTGGCGACGGTGCGGAAATGGGCGGCGGTCTCGTGCGGTTTCGACGAATAGACCAGTGCCGGCATCACCATCACCCCGTCGAGCCCAATCCGGGCCGCTTCCTTGGCCATATCCACTGCGAAGGCGGATGTGAACTCGGCGACGCCGCTGATCACGGGCACGCGACCACGCGCCACGGACTTGCCCGCTTCCATCACTGCGACCTTTTCCGCCTTGGTGAGCGAACAGTTCTCGCCCACGGTTCCGCACACGATCAGTCCCGACACGCCATCCCTGATGAGGCCCTCCATGACGCGCGCGGTGGCATCGATGTCGAGGGAAAAGTCGTCGCGAAACTGGGTGGTGACGGCGGGGAACACTCCTTCCCATGAGATGCGCTGCGGCATTGGCGGCTCCTTGGACAGACCAAGAATAGGTCTTGATCTTAGATTGTATAATATATACTGTTCCAGCGCGACCCCGGCCATGAGCACCATCGCCGCGGCTGGATGGTCGTCCTGCGCCTGCTCGTCTTCCGTGGTCCGCAACCTTTTAGAGGGAGTTCGACAATGACCAGCCGTTCCGGAATCTTCTTCGCCATGCTCGTGGGCCTGGCGGTCACCCTGCCGGCGCAAGCCGACAAGCTCGACGACATCATCGCCTCGGGCAAGCTGCGCTGCGCGGTCGTCCTGGACTTTCCACCGATGGGCTCCCGCGATGCGAGCAACACACCGATCGGCTACGACGTCGACACCTGCAACGACCTCGCCACGGCGTTGGGCGTGAAGCCCGAGTACGTCGAAACGCCGTTCCCGGACCGCATCCCCGCCCTCATCTCGAACCGCGCCGACGTCGGGGTCGCCTCGACCTCCGATACCCTCAAGCGGGCGCAGACCATCGGGTTCTCGGTTCCCTACTTCGCATTCAAGATGGTCGTCCTGACCAAGAAGGGCATCGGCATCAGCGCGTACCCGAGTCTCAAGGGCCGCAAGACCGGGTCGGTCACCGGCACGTTTGAAGCCATCGCCCTCGAAAAGGACGTGAAGAAGTGGAACGATCCGAAGGGATCCTTCCGTGCCTACCAGACCCAGGCCGACGTGTTCCTGGCCCTCGCCCAGGGACAGATCGAGGCGACGGTGGTCACCTCCACCGTGGCTGCGGCGACCGTGAAGACCGGCAAGTTCAAGGATCTCGAAGTCGGCAAGGACGCGCCCTACGACATCGATTATGTGGGCCTGATCGCGCTGCGCCAGGAATACGGACTGCTCAACTACCTTAACTTGTTCGTGAACCAGCAGGTCCGGACCGGCCGTGCCCAGGAGCTCTACGCCAAATGGGTGGGCGGCGTCCTGCCCGAGCTCACCGTCAAGGGCGTGTATCGTTGATCCGTCGCGAGACCCCGCGGTAGCGCCGGCGGCAAGGCGATAGCCGGAACCCGTGACGGGAGTGCCATGAACTATACGTTCCACTGGTACCAGGCCTTCCAGGCCTTGCCGCAGTTGCTCCAGGGCGCACTGATCACCATCGAGGTCGCCGTCCTCTCGATGGTAATCGGCATCACCTTCGGCGTGCTGCTCGCTCTCGGTCGCAACTCCAAGAACAAGCTCTTCTACGGTCCTTCGACCATGTGGGTCGAGGGAGCCCGCAACACGCCCGCCCTCTTCCAGATCTACATGGCCTACTTCGGGCTCGGCTCGCTCGGGATCTTCGTCGATTCGTTTCCGGCGCTGCTGATCGGCATCTCCTTCAACAACGCCGGGTATCTCGCCGAAACGTTCCGCGGCGGGTTGCGCGCGGTGCCGCCGACCCAAATGCGCGCCGCTCGCTCGCTCGGGATGAGCGCGCCGAAGGCGTTCCGCCTCGTCGTGCTGCCGCAACTCTTTCGGACGGTCTTTCACCCGATGATGAACCAAATGGTCTGGGCGATCCTGATGACCTCGCTGGGGGTGATCGTCGGCGTCAACACCGACCTCGCGGGCGTGACCCAGGAGCTCAACGTCCGCACCTTCCGGACGTTCGAATACTTTGCGCTCGCAGCCGCGATCTACTACGTGATCACCAAAGTCGTCACGCTCTCCGCGCGGGCCATCGCCACGCGGCTGTTCCGGTACTGAGCCAGGACACCGTGCATACCGATTTCGGCCTGCAGGAACTGGTGCTGATGCTCAACGGCGCGGGCGTCACCCTGACCATCACGTTCTGGGCCGTGCTCGGCGGCACGCTCATGGGGATGGTCTTCGGCCTGGTACGCGCGGCTGCCCCCTGGTGGATCAACTGGCCGTTGGGCGCCATACTCGACGTCTTCCGCTCGATCCCGTTGCTGATCCAGCTCGTGGTGATCAACTCGTTCAAGTCAATCATCGGTATCGATGCGTCGGCCTTCGTCGTGAGCTGCGTCGTCCTGGCGTTCTACACGGCCTCGTATTGCTCGGAGATCGTCCGCGCCGGGGTGCAGGCGGTGCCGCAGACCACGCGTCGTGCCGCGCGCTCGCTCGGGCTGACCTACTGGCAGGACCTCCGGGCGATCGTGTTTCCGATCGCCCTGCGGGTCTCGCTGCCGTCGTGGATCGGCCTGACCCTCGGGGTGATGAAGGATTCGGCGCTCGTCTGGTGGATCGGCGTCGTCGAGCTCCTGCGCACCTCGCAGGTGATCATCACCCGCATCCAGGAACCGATGCTGGTGCTGTCGATCTGCGGCCTCATCTACTTCCTGCTGAGCTACCCCATCTCCCGCATCGGCGCTCGCCTCGAAGCGAAGTGGAGAGACCTTGATTGAGATCGAGAACGTCCGCAAGTCGTTCGGGTCGCTCGAGGTCCTGAAAGGCATCTCCATGACCGTCGGCAAAGGCGAGGTCGTGTCGGTCATCGGCGGCTCCGGGTCGGGCAAGTCGACCCTGCTGATGTGCGTCAACGGACTCGAGTCGATCCAGGGCGGCCGCATCCTGGTCGACGGCACCGAGGTGCACGCGCGGTCGACCGACTTGAACAAGCTGCGGCAGAAGATCGGCATCGTCTTCCAGCAACTCAATGCCTTCCCGCACCTGACCGTGCTGGAGAACGTGACCCTGGCGCCGCGCAAGGTACTCGGCAAGGGCCGCAAGGAAGCGCGCGACATCGCGGTGCAGCAGCTGACCCACGTCGGCCTCGCCGAAAAGCTCGATGTCTACCCCTCCAAGCTCTCGGGAGGCCAGCAGCAGCGCGTCGCGATTGCCCGCGCGCTGGCCATGTCGCCGGACTACATGCTGCTCGACGAGGTCACCTCGGCGCTCGATCCGCAACTGGTCGGCGAAGTGCTCGACACGTTGCGCATGCTGTCCAGCGAAGGGATGACCATGATCGTCGTGACCCACGAGATCTCGTTCGCCCGCGAGGTATCCGACCGGGTCGCTTTTTTCAAGGACGGCCTGATCCACGAGATCGGCCCACCCGAGCAAGTGATCGGCGATCCGCACGAGGCCGAGACCCGGGAATTCATGAAATCAGTGCTGTCCAACACCGCAATGGGAACCGGATGAAGATCACCGCCATCAAGG
>JBDSND010000072.1:0-21140 GCA_039915505.1 Casimicrobiaceae bacterium | reverse complement strand
AACGGCATCACGTGGAACGCGGCCGATATCGCACGGTTCCTGGGAAGTTCGCTATCGGAGCCCAAGCCATCGGTCTACTTCGAGCCGCCGTCCGCACCGCTGTCGCGCGCGGACCTTGCGAAGCGCATCGCGCGCGGCGGGCTACGCCTCGATCTGCGCACGCAGTTCCTCTATGACGATGCGTGCTTCTACATGAACGGCAGCGTCGTGTCGCGCGCCAGAGTGGGGGTCGGCGCGGCGCAAACCCTCGAGGCCCTCGCCAACGATCGGGCGCTACCCCCGGCGCGCGGACCACGCCCGAGCGCTGCAGTCCTCGCTCCCGCGCAGGAACCACCCCCCAGCGTTGCGGTCCTCGCTCTCATCTACGACTGGTACGTCGACGGCTATGTCCACCCCGGAAACGCATGATGCCGTCCCGGCGCCCTCGGAGCGCCTTCTCGATACCGTTGCCGCGCAGGTCGAGGCGATCGACCTCCTGGTGAGTCGCGTACGCCGGACCCTGCGGGTGTTCGACGTCGACCTCGCGAACATGGGCTGGAACACGCCCGCCCGAACCGACGCCCTGGTTCGACTGTTGCGCCGCTCCGCCGAGGCGCGCGTGCAGATCATCGTGCACGACACGCGCCATCTGGAAAGCAACTGCCCACGACTGGTGCGGCTGCTGCGGCAATGGAGCGAGGTGGTCACGATCTATCGCACCGGGCCGGCGGCCCGCGCGGCGTCCGATCCGCTGGTGATCGTCGACGAATGCGATTTCCTGCACCGCTTTCACGCGACTCAGCCACGGGCCAGCCTGGCGCTCGACGCACCGGCCCAGGCGGTGCCGCTCGTGCGTCGATTCGATGAAATCTGGGCGACCGGGGAACCGGGCATCGGCGCCACAACGTTGGGTCTGTAGAGCTTGACGCACTGCGCAATCTCTTTGAAAACACTGTACTTTGTGGTATAGTTCAGGGCAGGTCCCGAGGTCCGGATGACCGGCCACCCCGTTGACCCACAACGACTAACACTCCAATAGGGAATCCTCCATGAACAAGTCGATCCTTCTCGCGGCCGCCGTGGCGTTTGCCGTCTCCGCATGTGGCGAAAAACCTGCCAATAAGCCGGTCACGCCCGCTGCCGTCGTCATCCCGGCGCCCGCGCCGGTCACGCCGCCGGCCGCCGACGCCACCAAGGCCCCGGACGCCGCCACGAGCAGCATGCCCGCCACGAGCATGCCCGCCCCGGCGACTGCCGCTCCCGCTGACGCCAGCGCTACCCCGACCTCGCCGGGGACCACGACGACGACGGAGCCTGCCAAGGACGCGATGAAGAAGTAAGCATCGGCCTGCACGCAGCCCGCAGCAGAAAAGGCCAGCATCGCTGGCCTTTTCTTCGTCCCGCTCCCGAGGAGCTAGAGCGGCGCGCCGATGCGTTGGGCGACCTCGCGATAGTGCTCGATGACACTGCCCAGGTCGCGCCGGAAGCGGTCCTTGTCGAGCTTCTCGCCGGTCTTCGTGTCCCACAATCGGCAGCCATCGGGCGTGAACTCGTCGCCGAGCACGAGCGGGCCGGCCAGGTCCTCGACCGGGTGACCGAACTCGAGCTTGTAATCGACGAGATCGATGCCGGCGGCGGCGAACATCGGCTGCAGCACCGTGTTGACCTGATGGGTGAGCCGTTTCATCGCGGCGATCTCCTCGACGTTCGCCCAGCCGAGCACCCGGATGTGTTCGTCGTTGACCAGCGGATCGTGCAGGGCATCGCTCTTCAGGAAGAACTCGAAAATCGGCTCGGGCAGGCGCGTGCCCTCGGCGATCCCGTAGCGCTTGGCCATCGATCCAGCGCACACGTTGCGTACCACGCATTCCACCGGCAGCATCTTCATCGCCTTGACCAGAGATTCGCGCTCGTCCAGCAGGCGTACGAAGTGGGTTGCCACGCCGGCATCCGCCAGTCGGCCCATCACATAGGCGTTGATGCGGTTGTTGGTCTCGCCCTTGCGATCGAGCTTTGCGAGCTTGGCCCCGTCGAACGCCGACACGTCATCGCGGTAGTGCATCACCAGGCGATGCGGGTCATCCGTCGCATACACCGTTTTCGCCTTGCCCCGGTAGAGCTCCTGGCGCTTTTCCATGCTCTCCAACCTCCGTTGCGTGACCTTGACGACCTCCGCTGATCAGCACGACCGCCAGGCGAAGCCCAGCGACTGATCGGCGATGCCCACCCAATCTTCGGTGCAGGACAGCGCTGCAGCAAGGGCGGCGCGCGCCCGCGCCGGGGTGTTGTTCTGCTGGGAAAGATGGGCGGCGATGATGTGCTTCAAGCGGGTGGTGTCGATGCTCGCCACGATAGCCGCCGCCGTATCGTTGTCCAGATGTCCGAAGCGACCGGCAATACGCTGCTTCAGCATGAAGGGATAGTCGCTGCCCGCGAGGAGCTCCCGGTCGTGGTTACACTCGATGACCAGGGCGTCGCATCCCGACAGGCTCGCCTCCACGAACGGCGTGGACGTGCCGATGTCGGTAAGGATGCCGAACTTGTGGACGCCGTCGGTCACCACGAACTGGACCGGCTCGCGGGCGTCGTGCGGCACCGGGAACGGGTGGATCTCGAGATCACCGATGGCGAACCGATCGTGGCTGTCGAAGCCGTAGATCCGTTCCGACGCGATCAGACCCGCCGCCGCCTGCAACGTCCCGAAGGTGGCCCACACCGGGATCCGGTGCTTGGCCGCGAAGGCGGGCACACCACCGACGTGGTCGGCATGCTCGTGGGTCACGAGGATCGCGCTGATATCGGCAGGCAGCAGGCCATGGCGGCCGAGGCGCGTTGCGACGTCACGCACTCCGAAGCCGCAATCGATCATTACGCATGTGCTGCCGGCCTGCACCACCAGGCCGTTGCCCTCGCTGCCGCTGCCTAGGGACGCGAAGCGCACGAAATGGAGCGCCGCGGAGCATACGGGCTGCCGACGAAACTGGTCATGTTGTGCACGCGCCGGTCGTCCCCGCGCATCGACGACCTCCGCATGGCGCTATTTGAGCTGATCGCGCAGGAGTCCAAGGATGCGATTCCCCGTGGTGGAACGCTCGGGCGCCCCTTGCGGGTCCTGCACGGCCACCGTGCTGTTGCCACCCACTTCGGCGACCGCGATACGGTACTGTTCGGGCTTCTCGGTTTTGTCGCGCCAAAACGCGAATTTCGACAGGAAGCCAGTGTCCTTCTGGGCCGCGTCGGGATCGGCGTAGCGCACGTAGTACAGGCCCTTCGAACGGTCCCGATCGACCACCGTGAATCCGATCCGGTCAAGGGTGAGCCCGACCCGACGCCAGGCGCGGTCGAACGAATCCTCCACGACCAGACGCGAGCTGCCGTCCGCCGCGGTCTCGAGGCGCGCGCGATCGGGCACTTTTTCCGAGGCCTGCAACGCCTGCACCGCCTGGGGCTCGGTCGAGCCGAAGCGCACCAGCAACCGGGTGAGGAACTCCGCTTCGAGGTCGGGGTTGGGCGGCAGTACCGCCCACGCGAAGGCCACCGGCGATCCCTGGCTCATGGCCGTCGGCATCTGCTCCATGCCGCGATGCGAGAGATAGATCTCCACCGTACCGGGCTCGGCGCCACGCTCGATGCGGGCGCGGAACTTGTCTCGCTTGTAGGTGTTGTAGAGGACGTCTATGAACTTGCCGAGCTGGCGGCGCAGGAAATCTTGCGGAATCGCGGCGCGGTTCTCGGCCCAGTCGGTCTCGATGACCCCGATCTGCGGCAAGTCCTGGGCGATGGCAAGGCCGTTGTCGATGAAGAACTGCCGCACGGTATTCATCGCCTCTTCCGGAGTGGCCTTGGCGACGATCCAGCGCTCGGTACCGGCGCGCACGATGCGCGCCTCGGCATTGGCCTTCGGCGCGATCTCGGTGCCGGTGACGGGCCGCGTGGCGTCCCGCGCCGCGAGCCCGGAGGCCGTCGTTACGTTATAGCGCTCGTCGTACTGCGGTCGTGTGAGGTCCGGCGGGATCTCGAGGGCCGGCGCCGAGGTCGCGGACTTGTACTCGACCTTCTTGCCGAGCGACGTTGACATGGAGCTGCAACCGGCCAGCGCCAACGCGGCAACAACGGCTACGACAAAGGCTCCCGTCAGGGAAATTGACTGGACTGCTTTCATGCGAAACACCTTGGAATCAGGAGAGACAATCCGCTTGGCGCAACGCGTCGCGCACGGTCTCGTAGTGCCGGGCGGACAGCGGCGTGAGCGGCAGTCGCAGCACATTCTGGATGAGCCCCATCTCGGCCAGCGCCCACTTCACCGGGATGGGGTTGGCTTCGACGAAGAGTCGGCGATGCAGCGGCAGGAGCCGGTCGTTGCATTGCCGCGCGGTGGTAATGTCCCCGGCCATCGCCGCCTTGCACATGTCGGCCATCAGCCGCGGCGCGACGTTCGCCGTGACCGAGATGACCCCGTGGCCGCCGAGCAGCATGTGCGCGAGACCGGTGATGTCCTCGCCGCTGTACACGGCGAAGTCATCGCGGCATTGCTCGCGCAGCACGCGCAACAGCTCGGTGCCCCGCCCGATGTCGGCGGTGGCATCCTTCAAGCCCACGATCCCGGGAACCTCGGCAAGGCGCAGCACGGTCTCGTTGTCGAGATCGGCCACCGTGCGCCCGGGGACGTTATACAGCACGAGGGGGAGGTCGACCTTTTCGGCGATGGTGCGGAAATGACGGTACAGCCCTTCCTGCGTCGGCTTGTTGTAATAGGGAACCACCGACAGCGCGCTCGCCGCACCAGCCTCCTTGGCAAAGGCCGTCAGCTCGATGGCCTCGGCGGTGGAATTGGCACCGGTGCCGGCCATGATCGGCACCCGACCGCGCGAGCCTTCGACCGCGAGCTGGATCAGCCGGCAATGCTCATCGACGTCGACCGTCGGCGACTCGCCGGTGGTCCCCACCATGACGATGCCTGCGGTGCCGGCTTCGACGTGGAAATCGATCAACCGGGCAAGCGCCGGAGCGTCGAGCTCACCGGCTGCGTGCATGGGTGTAACGATCGCGACGAGACTGCCGGTCAACATGAGAGGTGCGTGGTCCTGGGCATGCGGTGGCGCAAAGGCTCGATTTTAGCGCATGGCAGGCCGAGCCGGGTCGCGATCGACGTTGCAGGCTAGGCAAGGGTCGAAGGCATCGTGTCCCCCGGCCCGAGCAACGGCGGCCATAGCCGTGCCCTCCCCACCGCCGCAAGACGCTGGACCACGGCCCGGCGGGACGCTGATCGTACCTCGCCCTGCTCGAATGCCACCACCGTCAGGACCGCTGCCACGCTCGCCGCAAGCTCACCCGGCGCCAGCAGGAAGTCGGGGTTGGACGGCTTGCCGAAGGCGCCGTTGCCGAGGGCAAACGTTTCGTAGAGCAGCACGCCATCCGCCGCCAGCGCCGCGAACAGATGCGGCAACACTGGTCGGTGCAGATAATTGGTGACGACGATCGCGTCGAAGCGCTGGTCGTGCAACGGCCACGGACCGCTTTCGAGGTCGACGCACTGCGTGGTGATCCCTGGGACGTCGGCGAGCGGTCCAAGCAAGGCCGCGGACCGATCGACAGCCAGTACCTCGCAACCGCGCGCGGCGAGGAAGCGCGCGTGTCGACCCGCCCCGCTCGCGAGGTCGAGCACCCGGGCACCCGCTCGCAGCAGATGGGCGAAGCGCACGATCCATTCCGACGGCGCGTCGTGATTCATGGCAGCTCCCCGGCCCCTGCGGCGTCCGGTCGACCCCTGCGTTTCATCCATGCAGGCGCTGCGACGGACGCGCCCGGGCCAGCGGACGCCGCATCGCCGGTCATCGGCACCGCGTCATCGCGGTTCGGCACGAGCAGCGGGCGGCGGCTTCAAGCCTGGCCGTCGCGCGCCGTGAAGGCGATGCCGATGTGTCACCATGCGCATGGGCCCACAGTTCCCGCCCGACTCTCGGCGCAAGTCCCGAGGGGCGCACGACGATTCCCGTCGAACGCGAGCAATGACCACGAAGGAGCATGACATGGCCGACGAAGAAAATGTGAAGACCCCGCTCGAAGTATTGCAGGACACCATGGCGCGGCTCAAGGAGATGGAGCATTACTCCCAGTCGAATATCGAGAAACTCGCAGCGTTGTGGCTCGAAGTCAGCGAGAACAAGGAACAGAAACAGTACGAGCAGATGGTCGACGAAGTCCTGAAGCGCCAAAATCAGTTTCAGGAGTCGATCACCCGACTGATCGAGGCGTACGAGCAGGAGGCCACCCGGCTGAAGACCGCGGCGACGTAGCGCCCGCCCCTCTGCCCCTCCGCGCCTCGGGCGGCCGCCGGGCAAGCCTCGCGAATGCGGCTATGGGTGCCGACCCCCCATCGGCATGCCCGCTTGTCCAGCGCAGGCCGTGCGGCGCGCCGGCCGCGGCGTGCCCATTCCACCCATCGCCAGGCCGGATTCGGCGGTGTCAGCGCGTGGCAGCCTCGGAGACGAGTTCGGCGTCGACAACCTCGTCGGCCGCTTTCGCCTTGTCGAAAGTGATCCTGCTGCCGGTCCCGCCCACCTTCACGGTGTCGCCGGGTCCGAAGCGTCCCGCGAGAATCTCTTTGGCGAGCGGATTCTCGATCTGCTGCTGAATCGCGCGCTTGAGCGGTCGAGCGCCGTACACCGGGTCGAACCCGGCCTCGGCGACCGACGCCAGCGCGGCGTCGCCGAACGTGATCCGGATGTCCATCTTGGCGAGACGCTGCTCCAGGTTGCGCAGTTGGATCCGGGCGATGTTAGCGATTTGCGCCTGGCCCAACGGATGGAACACCACGATCTCGTCGATGCGGTTGACGAATTCGGGCCGAAAGTGGGTCTTGACCTCGGCCATCACCGCGATCTTGATCAATGCCTGCTCCTCGCTGGCATCGGTCATCTGCTGGATCTTGTGCGAGCCGAGGTTCGAGGTCATGACGATCACCGTGTTCTTGAAATCGACCGTGCGTCCCTGCCCGTCGGTCATGCGCCCGTCGTCGAGCACCTGCAGCAACACGTTGAACACGTCGGGATGGGCCTTCTCGACCTCGTCGAGCAGGATCACGCTGTAGGGCTTGCGGCGCACGGCCTCGGTGAGGTAGCCGCCTTCCTCGTAGCCGACATAGCCCGGTGGCGCGCCGATGAGGCGTGCCACCGAGTGCCGCTCCTGGAACTCCGACATGTCGATACGGATGAGATGCTGCGCGGAGTCGAACAGGAACTCCGCGAGCGCCTTGCAGAGCTCGGTCTTGCCAACCCCAGTGGGGCCCAGGAACAGAAACGAGCCGTACGGCCGGTCCGGATCGGCGAGGCCCGAGCGCGAGCGCCGGATGGCGTCCGACACCAGCCGAACCGCCTCGTCCTGGCCTATCACGCGCCGGTGTAGGGCGTCCTCCATGTGCAGGAGCTTGTCGCGCTCGCCCTGCATCATCTTCGACACCGGAATGCCGGTGGCCCGCGAGACGACCTCGGCGATCTCCTCGGCGCCGACCTGGGTGCGCACCAGCCGGAAGCGCTGCTGCTGCTCATGGTCCTGCGAGGCACTGGCCTTGCTGAGCTGCGCCTCGAGCTGCGGCAGCTTGCCGTACTGCAGCTCCGACATCTGCTGCCAATCGCCCTTGCGCCGCGCTTCCTCCATTTGCAGCTTGAGCTTGTCGATCGCTTCCTTGAGATGCTGGGTGCCCTGGACCATGGCCTTCTCGGCCTTCCAGATCTCGTCGAGATCGGCGTACTCCTTTTCGAGCCGGCCGATCTCCTGCTCGATCAGGTCGAGGCGCTTTCGCGAGGCCTCGTCGCTTTCCTTCTTCACCGCCTCGCGCTCGATTTTCAACTGGATCAGGCGCCGGTCGAGCCGGTCCATCACCTCCGGCTTGGAGTCGATCTCCATCTTGATCCGCGCGCCGGCCTCGTCGATCAGGTCGATCGCCTTGTCGGGCAGGAAGCGGTCGGTGATGTAGCGGTGCGAAAGCTCCGCCGCGGCCACGATCGCGGGATCGGTGATGTCGACGCCATGATGGATCTCGTAGCGTTCCTGCAGGCCGCGCAGAATGGCGATGGTCGCTTCCACCGACGGCTCGTCGACGATCACCTTTTGGAAGCGCCGCTCCAACGCCGCGTCCTTCTCGACGTACTTGCGGTACTCGTCAAGTGTGGTCGCGCCGACGCAATGCAGCTCGCCACGGGCGAGCGCGGGCTTCAGCATGTTGCCGGCGTCGATCGCACCCTCGGCCTTGCCGGCGCCCACCATGGTGTGCAACTCATCGATGAACACGATCGTGCGGCCCTGGTCGGCCGCGATGTCCTTCAACACCGCCTTCAGCCGCTCCTCGAACTCGCCGCGATACTTGGCGCCTGCCAGCATTGCCGCCATGTCGAGCGACAGCACGCGCTTGTTCTTGAGCGTCTCCGGCACTTCCCCGTTGACGATGCGCTGGGCGAGGCCCTCGACGATGGCGGTCTTGCCCACACCCGGCTCGCCGATCAGCACCGGATTGTTCTTGGTGCGTCGCTGCAGGATCTGCACGGTGCGCCGGATCTCGTCGTCGCGGCCGATGACGGGATCGAGCTTGCCCTCGCGGGCACGCTCGGTGAGATCGACGGTGTATTTCTTCAATGCCTCGCGCTGGCCCTCGGCGTCCTGCGAATCGACCGCCCCGCCGCCGCGCACGGCGTCGATGGCCGCCTCCAGCGCCTTGCGGCTAAGACCCTGATCCTTCAGCAACCGTCCCGTTTCGCCCTTGTCGTCCGTCAAGGCGAGCAGGAAGAGTTCGCTGGCGATGAACTGGTCGCCGCGCTTGCCCGCTTCCTTGTCGGTCAGGTTGAGCAGGTTGTTGAGATCGCGCGAAATGCCGATCTCGCCCCCCTGTCCTTCGACCTTGGGCAGGCGCGCGATCGCCTGTCCCAGGGCGGTCTTCAACCGCGGCACGGCGACCCCGGCACGCGACAGCAGCGACGATGTGCCGCCATCGTCCTGGTTGACCAGCGCAAGCAACAGGTGCTGCGGCTCGATGAAGCCGTTGTCGTTGCCGAGGGCCGTACTCTGGGCGTCGGCCAAGGCCTGCTGGAATTTGGTGGTCAGCTTGTCGAAACGCATGGAGAGCCCCTCCTCGATACCAGGTTACTTCCGAAATGGGGCAGTCCCCGACGTTTTCAATAGACCGTCGTCCACCTTGGGGGTTGCGGAGTGCGCAGCCCGGTGCTGTCGGCCGCGAAGGATTCGACCTGCGCGTCCTCCGCTGCCAATGGCGGCAGGGCACCGCTGCCGGCAATGCTACGATCGGACGCGCCAGCCCGCCCGCGTCAGCCGCGGCCTTGCCGACCCACGACCTCGACCGGGACTTTCCATCCCATGCCCGCCGACCCGCGCCAGCCCGACCCGCCTCAGCCGCGGCCTTGCCGACCCACGACTTGACCGGAACCGCTTATCCCATGCCTGTCGATTCGCCTCCCACCGACGTCGATCCCGGAGCTCCGCCTCCCCGCGCCAGCCTCCTGCAAGTTGCCGGCGCGGTGTTCTGGAGTTTTTTCGGCGTGCGCAAGGGCCGCGCGCTGCAGCGCGATGCGGTGACCATCAAGCCGTTGCAGGTCGTCGTGGTGGGCGTCGTCCTGGCGGCGGTGCTGGTGGGTGCGCTGTTGGTGCTGGTTCGCTTCATCATCGCGCAGGCCCACTGACTCGCTGGCTCAGGCTTGTCGCCACAGCGTGCCGAGCACGCGCGCTGCTCGCCCGAGCTCGGCATCGGTAGTGAGCACATCGGGACACAGCCGCAGCCATTCGCCTCTGGCGTCGACCACGATTCCCTGCGCTCCAAGGGCCGCGACGAACGCCGATGCGCGGCGATCGCGCACCGTTACGAATGCCCCGTGGTGCGCGTCGCCACCCTGCGCCGGTACGCCTGCTTCGGATAGCAGGCCGACCAACCGCCGCTGCTGCGCCAGGCTGTAGGCGCGAAGCCGTGACACGCCTACGCCCAACGTGAAACGCTGGCCCGAGCGGGCCTGGTAGAACGGCAGCACGGCAGGGGTCGATTCGAGCCACCCGTCGCCGCCTTTCGCGTAGCGCGGCGGCTCCGGCCGTTCGTACGCGAATGCGCGCTCCTTGCCGAACCAGCCCACGTCGAGACTGCGCAGTCCCGCATCGAGCAACGCCGGCGCGACGTACAGGAAGCAGGCACCCGGACCGCCGCGCAGATACTTGTAGCAGCCGCCGATGGCGAAATCCGCGTCGAGTGCATGGACGTCGCAGGGCACCACGCCGAGCACGTGATAAAGGTCGAGCATGACTTTGGCCCCGGCCGCATGCGCGGCGGCCACCAGACAGGGCACGTCGGCGATGCACTGTCCGGTCTGGAACATGATCGGTGAGAGCACCACGAGCTGCGCGTCCGTACCGACGGCCGCTGCAATCGCGTCGGCGTGGAACCGGCCGTCAGCATCCGCATCGACGAGGTCGAGCCGGATTCGGCCGCGCCGTGCATACTCGCGCAGCACGATGTCGACCGAGTCGAACTCGCCACGGGTTGCTACGACGCGCACCGGCGCGTCGTAGGTGTTGAGCACCGCCCTCAGGCCCTGCCCCGCACTGGCCTTCGGGATGACCGCATCGCCGCGGGAAGCCCCGATCAACGCCGCGAGCCGGGCGCGGTGCGCCGTCATTTCGCGCTCCCAATCCTCCCATGCGCTCCCCAGGCAGGCGTACCAGGCGGCGAGACCTTCCTGCACGTCGGTGGCCATGGCATCCAGCGGCCGGCCGAGCGAGTGGTTAGCGAGATACACGCGGTCGCCCGATTCGTGCAGCACCCGGGAAAAGAGTGGCCGCAGAAGGTCGTCGATCGTTGCGCTGTCGAGCGGCGCCTCGCCGAGCGCCGCGCAGGCGGTATCGAGGTCGGCCACGGCACGCGCAGCGGACGCGCTCACCTGGTCCCGATCACCGTGCGCACGTCGATCAACTCGGGGAAGAATCGCAGCTCGATCGCCTTCCTGAGAAAGGCCACGCCCGAGGAACCACCCGTTCCGCCCTTGAAACCGATGATCCGCTCGACGGTTTTCATGTGGCGAAACCGCCAGAGCGCAAACCACTCCTCGACATCGACAAGCTTTTCGGCCATCTCGTAGGCGTCCCACCACGCCTCCGGATTCTCGTAGATCGTCTTGAACACCGCTACCAGCCCATCGTGCTTCACGTAGGGTCGCGACCAGTCGCGCTCGATGCATTCCGGCGGCACGGGCAGGCCGCGGCGGGCAAGATGCCGGAGGAACTCGTCGTAGAGCCCGGGGGCATGCAGCAGGGTGGTGAGCGCCGCGTGCACCTCCGGGTCGTAGCGGAACACGTCGAGCACCTCGGCGTGCTTGTTGCCCAACAGGAACTCCAGGGCGCGGTATTGCCATGACTGGAACCCGGACGAGGTGCCCAGGGCCGGTCGAAAGGCGTCGTATTCCGAAGGGGTGAGCGTCTCCAGCACGCCCCATTGCTCGAAGAGTTGCTTCTGAATGAGCTTCACCCGTGCCAGGATCTTGAAGCACGGCTCGAGACGGTCGTCGCGCACCAATGCGATCGCGGCCTTGAGTTCGTGGATGAACAACTTCATCCACAGCTCCGAGGTCTGGTGCTGGATGATGAACAACATCTCGTCATGGCTTGCGGCCTGGTCGTCGCGACCGGTGAGCGGCTCCTGCGCCGCCAGCAGCCGATCGAGGCGCAGGTATCCCGCGTAGGTCAGGCGGTCCGCGAGATCGGTGACGATCCCGGGCTCGAGCTCGCGAAGGGGCATGGTGGCCTCGCCGGTGGTACGGACTGGCACGCCGCGCCATCGACCAGGCACGGACCCGTGCACGGCAAGCGCGTCGCGCACGGCCAGTATATCGACCGCCGGATCGCCTTCGCTGCAATGCCGCGACAGCATGGTTTGCTACCATGCGCGGCCATGATCCTCTGCGAGCCGCGCGCCATCTCCGTCGTGACACGCGCGCTCGCGGTTGGCGCGGCCTTCCTGCTCGGGACCGGGATGATGGCGGGCTGTGGCGACGCGACCTCGCCCGCGGGACGCACCCTGCAACTCGCCGAATGCCGCTTGCCCAAGGTCGCGCTCGCGGCGCAGTGCGGCGAGCTCGAGGTGCCCGAAGATCGCAGCAAGCCCGATGGGCGGCGCATCAAGATCGCGGTCGCGATCCTGGCCGCCAACACCCTCAGTCCCGCGCCCGATCCCCTCTTCCTGCTCGCGGGCGGACCGGGCCAGGCCGCGAGCTCCCTCGGCCCCTTCGCCGCCCAGTTCGCGGCCGTGCGCCGGCATCGCGACATCGTGCTGGTCGACCAGCGCGGCACCGGCCGATCTTCGCCGCTCACTTGCGCCGCCTTCGAGGACACCGACGCCGCGGACGCGACCCTCGAGCTCGATCCCGTTCCACGCGCCACCCGCTGCGCGCAGGAGCTCGCCGCCCGGGGCGTGGACACGCGGCAGTACACGACTGCGGCGTGGGTCGCCGACCTCGACGCAGTGCGTGCCGCGCTCGGCTACGCGCGTATCAACCTGTGGGGTGGATCGTACGGCACCCGCGTCGCCCAGGAGTACCTGCGTCGTCATCCGCAGCAGGTGCGCACCATGGTGCTCGACGGCGTCGCCCCGCCATCGCTCAAGGTCGCCCTGGACGTATGGCCGACGCGCGAGGCCGCCATCGATGCCACGTTCGCGGCGTGCGGCCGATCACCGACTTGTGCCAAGGACCATGCCGACCTCAAGGCCACTCTCGAGCGGATCGACGAGCGCTTAAGCGGTGGACGCGAGGTGACCTTGGCCGATCCGCGCACCGGTGAGGCGCGTACCGTGCGCCTCGGCCTCGACCACGTGGTCGGCGCGATGCAGGCACTCGCCTACCTGCCGGAATTCGCGAGCCTTATGCCCCAGGCCCTTTACGAGGCCGCGAACGGCGACTTCGCGCCGCTGTTCGCGACCGCCATGGCACTCACCAGCGGACTCACCGCGGAGCTCAACAGCGGGCTCTATTATTCGGTGACGTGTGCCGAGGACGTGCCACGCATCTCGGCGGCGGAACGCGACGCGAAGCTCGCGGGCCTGCGCGCCCGAAACCTCGCCCTGCGGGGCCTCGCCGTGTGCGATGGGTGGCCGCACGGCGTACCGACGCCGGAGAGCGCCATTCCGGTGACGAGCGAGGTGCCGGTGCTGCTGCTCTCAGGGGGGCTCGATCCGGTGACGCCACCCGCCTATGGGGAGGAGGTCGCCAAGACCCTCGGCAACAGCCGCCATGTGGTGGCCGCCGGCTATGGTCACAACGTGTCCGCGCACGCATGCGCGCCGCGGCTCATTGCGGCGTTCATCGAGGCTGGGGGATTCGCGACCCTTCCCCGGACGTGCATCGAGCACCTTGCGCACAGCACCCGTCCCCCGTTCTGGCCGGATCGCCTCCGCCCGGCGCCGTGATCGAGGTCCGCGATCTCGTGAAGGCATTTGGCCGCGCACCGGTGGTGCGGGCGGTCGACGGCGTGCGCCTGGTCGCGCCCGACGGGGAGATCACCGGATTGCTCGGTCCCAATGGCGCGGGCAAGACCACGCTGCTGCGCATCCTGGCCACGTTGCTCGCCCCGACACTGGGCAGTGCGGTGATCGACGGGCTCGAGGTGGTGAGCGAGCGCTACGCGGTGCGCCGGCGCATCGGCGTGGTGTCGGATGCGCGCGGTCTCTATCCCCGTCTCACCGCCCGCGAAAACATCCGCTATTACGGCGCGCTGCACGGCCTCCCGGCAGGCGCGCTCGAATCACGGGTCGATGGGCTCGTGGACGCGCTCGGCCTGGCCGCCATCGCCGACCGGCGCGCCCAGGGCTTCTCCCAGGGCGAGCGGATGAAGGTCGCCATCGCCCGCGCGCTGGTCCACGATCCGCATACGCTGCTGCTCGACGAGCCAACCAACGGCCTCGACATCATGAGCACGCGGGCGTTGCGCGAGCTCCTGCTCTCGCTTCGCGCCACCGGCAAATGCGTACTGTTCTCGTCGCACGTGATGCAGGAAGTGAGCGCCTTGTGCGACCGCATCGTAATCCTGGGTCACGGCCGCGTAGTCGCGAGCGGCACCGCCATGGAGCTGGTGCGCATGTCCGGCGCCCCCAGTCTCGAGGAGGCGTTCATCCGCTTGCTCGGGTCCGGGGAAGGCCTCGCGGCATGAGCTCACGACCAGCGGCTCGAGCGGCGCGTCCGGTAATGTGCTATACGCCGGGCCGAGTCCGACGGACGACCCGCATCGCGAAGGTCAGGAGTGCCGCGCATCGTCGCGAGCGCCATGCAACGCCGCGATCACACGAGACACGCCGGGAGCGTGTCTCCGGACATTCCTGTCGCCGGCCATGAATCGAATTCGCCTTCCACCCGTGGCGGCGTCCAAGCCCGAAGGCGCGTCATGAGCGGGACGTTCGCCCGGGTCGGCGCGATCAGCCGCAAGGAGCTCGTCGACAGCCTGCGCGACCGGCGCACGCTCGTGGTCATGCTGGTCACGGCCATCGCCGCGGGTCCGCTGCTGCTGATGCTGGTCATGAACTTCGCCGCCCGCGAGGCGGATCGCTCGCGGCCCTTGCGACTGCCGATCGTGGGCGGGGAGCACGCACCCGCCCTCGTGGCCTTCCTGCAACGCCAGGAAGTCGAGATCCTGCCGCCCCCGGCCGACTACGAGGCGGGTATTCGCGCCGGCGAGGTCGCGATCGTCATGGAAATCGACAGCGGCTTTGCCGCCGACGTCGCCCGTGGCAGGCAAGGCACCGTCCGTCTGGTCTACGACCGCTCCCGCGACCGGGCCCGCAATGCCATCGAGCGCACCGAGAACCTGCTGCGCGCCTACAACCGCGAATGGGGCCAGGGGCGGCTGCTCCTGCGCGGCGTCGCGCCGCAGGTGGCAAACCCGCTGCAGATGGAGGTGCGCGACCTTGCCACGCCGCAGAGCGCGGGCTCGCTGATCCTGTTCATGATCGCGTACTACGGACTGATCGCCTCGGTCATGGGTGCCATGGCCGCGGCCATCGACACCACCGCCGGCGAGCGCGAACGGCAGTCGCTCGAGCCGTTGTTGATCACCCCGGCGCGGCCCATGGAGCTTGCGCTCGGCAAGTGGGTTGCGGTGGCGGCGCTCGACGGTGCAGTCGTGGTGGTGACCCTCGCCGGCTTCTATCTCACCCTGCGCTTCGGCCCGGTGCCGTCGGTAGGCGTGCCCTTTCTATTTGGCGCCGCCGAGTTCGGTCGATTCGTCGTGGTGCTGGTCCCGCTCGTGGTGCTCATGCCCGCGCTCCTGCTCTACATCGGCGGACTCGGTCGCACCTTCAAGGAGGCGCAGGCAAACGTGTCGATCGTGATGTTCGTGGTGTCCATCGTCCCGATCGTGCAGCTCTTCATGCAGGCCCGCGAACCCGAATGGCTCAGCTGGATCCCGATCGCCGCACAGTACGCCTTGCTATCGCGCGCGCTCCGTGGCGAGGCACTGCCGGCGCTGGTCCTCGCGCAGTCGTACGCGATACCGCTGTGCCTCGCGGCCCTTGCACTGCTCGGGGTAAGCCGGCTCTTCAGTCGCGAATCGACGCTCGCGGGACGCTAGCCCGCGCGGGTTGCTTCGACCCGGTTGCGCAGGTCCGGCGCTTGCTCCTCGCCGGGCGCGGCGGAACTCATGCGAGCTCGCGCATCACCGCGAGCGGCGGCATGCGCAGCGTCCGCCGCGTCCCCAGCCAGCCGGCGAAGCTCACCGCCAGGGCGCCGCCCAGGACGCCGTAGAGCCAAACCGCCGGGTCCGGCGCATACGGAATCTGGAATACCCGATCCGCCAGCAGATAGCCGGTCACCGACGCACCCACCGCGGCGAGCAGGCCGGCGAGACCGCCGAGCACCGCAAACTCCGCCATCTGCGCGGCCGTGAGCTGGGCGCGCGACGCACCGAGGGTGCGCAGCACGGCAGCGTCGAACTGCCGCTCGTCCTGGGTCGCGGCGATCGCCGCCTGCAGCACGAGCAGCCCGCCCGCGAGCGTGAACAGGAACACGAATTCCACCGCCCGCGCGACCTGGTCCATGATGGTCTGCACTTGGCGGATGACTTCGCCAACGTCGATGGCGAGGACGTTCGGATAACGCTGGACGAGCGCCGACAGCCACCCTGCGTCGCCCGTGGATTCGGGAACCCGGATGGCACCCAAATACGTCGCCGGCAGTGCGTCGAGCACCCCCGGAGGGAACAGTGTGAAAAAGTTCGGCCGGAAGCTGTCCCAATCCACTTTGCGCAGGCTGGTGATCCGCGCCGTGACCGGGGTGCCGGCCACGTCCCAGCCGAGCTTGTCGCCGAGCTTCAGGCCGAGCGACTCGGCAATGCCCTCCTCCATCGACAGTCCCGATTCGGGACCGCGCACCTGGTCCCACCACACACCGGCGACGAGCCGGTTGGTCGGCGGCAGCGCGGCGAGCCACGACAGGTTGAACTCGCGGTCGACGAGCCGGCGCTGGCGCGTTCCGGTGAAACGCGAGGCGTCGACCGGGGCGTCGTTGACCGTCGCCAGCCGACCACGCACCATCGGGTAGAGCGGCACGTCGGCGCCGGTCACCCCCGCGAGCATCGTCCGCACACCTTCCACCTGATCGGGCAGCACGTTCAGCACGAAATGGTTCGGTGCATCCGGGGGCAGGCTGGCGCGCCAGTTACGCATCAGGTCGCCGCGCACCGCGGTGAGCAACAGCAACGCCATGAACCCCAAGGCCAGCGCAGCGACCTGCAGGCTCGAGGCCAGCGGGCGACGGCGGAGGTTGGCCAGCCCGAAGCGCCAGGTGACGCCGCGTTGCGGCACTCGCTTCAGGAGCGCGAGCAGGAGCCACGCCGCGGCGGCCGCGGCGACGATCAGGCCGCCGATGGCGCCGACCATGATGCCCGCTGCTTTGGCGTCCTGCGCTTGCCAGCCAATCAGGAGCGCAATCACCCCGATGCCGAGCCCGTAGGCGAGCGAGCCCGCCGCCCGCGGCCGCGGCAGGTCACGCCGCAGCACGCGTAGCGGCGGTGCACCGGCAAGCGCGATGAGCGGCGGTACGGCAAAGCCGAACAGGAGCAACAGCCCCGTGCCGAGCGCACCGAGCGCGGGCAGGGCTCCGGGAAGCGGTAGCGCGGTCGCCGATACCGTGGCGAGCAACATCACCAGCAGCTGCTGCCCGAGCAGCGCGAGGATGATGCCCACCAGGCTCGCGAGCACCCCGACTATTGCGAACTGGACGACGAAGATCGCCAGCACCCGACGCTCGGCAGCGCCCAGGCAGCGCAGCACCGCTGCCGTGTCGAGATGCCGTCGCAGGTAGCGCGACGAGGCGAGCGAAATCGCCACGGCCGCGAGCATCACCGCGACCAGGGACGAGAGTCCGAGGAACTGCTCGGCGCGCTCGAGCGTTTGCCGCACCTCGGGCCGCAAGTCGCGGACGTTCTCGACGCGCTGCCCCGGCTGGGCAACGCCGTTCGCCCAGGTCACGTAGTCGTCGAGCGCGCGTCCACCGCCCGGCGCCGCGACATAAAGCCGCCACGTCGCGCGATTGCCCGGTTGCATGAGATTGGTTGCAGGCAGGTCGGCCAGATTCACCAGCAGGCGCGGCCCCAGCGCCAGCAACCGGGTCGCGAGTTCCGGGTCGCGCTGCACGATCGCTCCGACCCGCAGCATGGCATCGCCCAGCACGATGCGATCGCCCACGACCAGGCCAAGGCGGGCCGCAAGGCGAATGTCGGGCCAGGCTTCCCCGGGCGCAGGGATGCGGTCGGTGGGCATGCCTTCCGAACGACCGAGGTCGGCGAGCACGATGGTGCCGCGCAAGGGATAGGGCGCACTCACGGCCTTCACGTCGGCGAGCACGGCGGCAGGTGTTCCGGCCGGGGCCGGGAGCGCCCCCGCGCCGGAGCGGCTGGGGGCGGCCTGCACCATGCTGTTGAACTTGAGCGCCGGCGACGCGCGCAGACCGCGCGCGCGCGCCGCGTCGGCGAACGTCGCCGGGAGTGCACGATCGGCGGACACGAGCACGTCCGCACCTAGCAGGAGGTTGGCCTCCCGCGCCAGCGCGCCCTTGACGCGATCGGCAAAGAACGCGACGGTACCGACGCTGGCCACCGCGAGCAGCAACGCCGCCACCAGCACCCGCAGCTCACCGGCACGCCAATCGCGCAGCAGCATGCGTACCGCAAGACGCACGGTATTCATCGGCGTCGGCGGACGGTCGAGAGCAAAGGCGCAACCACGATGCTAGGTGTGGCGGCCATCACCAGCTCCCGAGAGCTGGCATCGGATCGGTGGCTCTCCTCACGCGGCTATCCGCTCGTCGCTCACCAGGCGGCCCGCAGCGAGCGACAGCCGACGGGTGCATCGCACGGCGAGGGTCTCTTCATGGGTGACGAGCAGCAGCGTGGTGCCATGCTCGCGATTGAGTTGGAACATGAGCTCGGCAATCTCCGCGCCGGTCGCCCCATCGAGGTTGCCGGTAGGCTCGTCGGCCATCAGCAGTTGCGGCTCGCCTGCAAACGCGCGCGCGATGGCCACCCGCTGCTGCTCGCCACCGGATAGCTGCTTCGGATAGTGATGGGCGCGCTTGCCGAGCCCGACGCGCGTCAGCCAGCTCCGCGCGCTGCCGACGGCATCGGCGGTGCCGGCCAGCTCCAGCGGCAGCATCACGTTCTCCAGCGCGGTCAGTGCCGGCAGGAGCTGAAAGGACTGGAAGACGAAACCGAGCAACCGCTGGCGCAACGCCGCACGCTGGTCCTCGTCGAGGGAGGAAAGCGATTGCCCGGCAAGGCGCACCTCGCCCGAGCTTGGACGATCGAGTCCGGCGAGCAGCCCGAGGAGCGTGGTTTTGCCGGAGCCGGAGGCACCGACGATGGCCAAAGTTTCACCCGCGTCGACGCTGAAGCTTACCGCGTCGAGAATGACCAGCGGCGCCTCGCCAGAGAGCACGGTCTTGCTGAGCGCGTCGGCGCTGAGGATGGGTTCGGGCATGGGGGTCTGGCGACGGTCGCAGCGTCCGCCGGCAAGAAGGTGGGGGCGGACGATCCGCGCGCAACCCGGACCCCGCGCAGCGGCAAGGAACCGTGGCGGCTCCGCCGCGGTCTTTCCGACTGCATTTCTAAATTCTACGCTGCGGGTTCGCGTTCCCGCTCCACGCCTCTACAATTCCAGGTTGGACATCATGCTTGCGCACCTTATGCGGGCGGGTGCGGGCGCCTTGGCGCTCGTTGCCGCCCTAATCCTCGCCGCTACCCCAGCGTTCGCGGCAGCTCCTGCAGCGGCGGGCGTCGCGCCGGCCGGTGGGTCCGTCGCCCGCGCGCCAGTCATCCTGATCGTCGGCGATTCCATCTCAGCGGCCTATGGCCTTTCCGTCGAGTCGGGATGGGCGCGACTGCTGGCGCAGCGACTGCAAGCGGACCGGCACCCGCAGTCCGTCGTGAACGCCAGTATCAGCGGCGACACCACCGCCGGCGGACGGGCACGCTTGCCGGAGCTGTTGAAACAGCATCGTCCCGCCATCGTGGTGATCGAGCTCGGCGGCAACGATGGCCTGCGCGGCGGCGATCTCGGTGCGATGCGCGCCAACCTCGATGCCATGGTCGCGGCGGCGAAGAAGACCGGCGCACGGGTGTTGCTGGTGGGCATGCGGATGCCGCCGAACTACGGTCTGGCCTACACGCGTGCCTTCGACGCCGTCTATACCGACGTGGCCCGCAAGCACGATGTCCCGCTCGTGCCTTTTTTCTTCGAGGGCTTCGGCGAGACCAGCGAGTGGTTCCAGCCGGATCGCATTCACCCCACGGCCGCCGCGCAGCCACGGCTCCTGGACAACGTCTGGCCGACCCTCAAGCCATTGCTCGAGCCGCGTCGGTGAAGGACGTCTCGCGCGTTGTCGGCACGGAAGCGCTGGCGGCGTACGCCGATCGCATCGATGTGCGCAGCCCCGCGGAATACGCCGAGGACCACGTCCCAGGTGCGGCGAGCCACCCGGTCCTCACCGACGACGAGCGCGCGCTGATCGGCACGCTGCACGCCCGCGACTCCGCATTCGCGGCCAAGCGCGCGGGTGCGGCGATCGTGTCGCGCAACATCGCGACCATGTTGGAAACGGCGTTTCGCGACAAGCCGCGCGAATGGTCGCCCCTGGTCTATTGCTGGCGTGGCGGCAAGCGCAGCCGTGCCCTCACCCACATCCTCAACGAGATCGGCTGGCGGGCGGTGCAGCTCGACGGCGGCTATCGCGCCTACCGTCGTCATGTGCGCGCCGCGCTCGCCACCGCGCCCGGTGACTTCGACTACCGCGTGGTGTGCGGTCTCACCGGCTCGGGCAAGAGCCGACTGTTGCGCGCGCTCGATTCGATCGGCGCCCAGGTGCTCGACCTCGAGGCGCTGGCCGCCCACCGCGGATCGCTGCTGGGCGACCTTCCCGGAGAGCCGCAACCTTCGCAGAAGCGCTTCGAATCGCGCCTGCTCGAGGCGGTGGAGCGCTTCGACCGGACGCAGCCGGTGTTCGTGGAATCGGAAAGCAAGCGCATCGGCGCGCTGCAGGTTCCCGATGCCCTGCTCGAGGCCATGCGCGCCGCGCCGTGCGTGAAGATCGACTTGCCGCCAGCGTTGCGCACCGCCCTGCTCCGCGACGAGTACGCCCACTTCCTGCGCGACCCGGAGGCGCTGGCACGGCAACTCGCGCCGCTCGCCGCAATGCACGGCAAGGCGACGATCGAGCGCTGGAATGCGGCGGCGCGCGCCGGCGACTGGGACACCTTCGTGACCGAGCTCCTGGAGCAGCACTACGATCCGACCTACGCCCGCGCCCTCGAGCGCAACTTCCCGCGTCACGACACTGCGATCGTGCTTCGGCCGACGGCGATCGACGATCCGCATTACGCCGAGCTGGCGCGCGAGCTCTTCGCCACCCCGGTCCACATTGCCGAGACCGCGTGAGCGCCGCCGGGCCGTCCCAAGGCGCTCGCCCCCTCCTGGGGAGGGGGTGGGCGCAGCCCACGCAGTGGGCAAGCCTGGGGGAGGCTCCCCGCGCCGCCGGGGCGTCCCAAGGCGCTCGCCCCCTTCCTCGGAGGGGGTGGGCGCAGCCCACGCAGTGGGCGAGCCTGGGGGAGCATACTCAATGAGCGACTACGCGTTTCGC
>JBDSND010000017.1:0-4423 GCA_039915505.1 Casimicrobiaceae bacterium | reverse complement strand
CTGGCCGATGAGCGGACCGGGAGGTGATGCCCGTGCCCGACCTGCCACGGCTGGTTCGCTAATCGCAGCTAGGCAATCGGCGGGCCGATCGCGCTTGCCAGGCTCGCTGCGGCAAGCGGGCTCAGTGGTTGGCTTGGTCGGCGTCGGCACGCGCCGCCACGAGTTTGCGCGCTTCGCAGAGCACGCGCCGCGCCGCCGCCCCGGCAGCCGCGCCTCGGACCACCTCGGCGTTGGCTCGGTCGTTCGCTGGGCCGCCGCAAAGGGCCGGCGCACCGACGCGGCACCCATCGCCTAAGCTAGTGCCCTTTCGCCCCTGCGGACCCACCATGCCTTTGCTCCTTCAAGCCGCGATCTTCCTCGGTACCGCCGTGATCCTGGTGCCCATCTTTCGCCGCCTTCGTCTGGGGGCGGTGCTGGGCTACCTCGCCGCCGGCGCGGTGATTGGGCCGTGGGGATTCCGCCTCGTGAGCGAGGTCGAGACCACGATGCACTTCGCCGAGCTCGGCGTGGTGCTGCTGCTGTTCCTGGTGGGCCTCGAGCTCGAGCCGGCGCGATTGTGGGCGTTGCGCCGCCGGGTGTTCGGCTACGGCGGCGCCCAGGTCTTGCTGACCGGTGGCTTGCTGGCCTTCATCGTCTACAAGCTGGGATTGAGTTGGCAAGCGGGAGTGCTCGTCGGCTTCGGCCTGGCCATGTCGTCGACCGCGCTGGTGCTGTCGTCCCTTGGCGAGCGTAACGAGCTCGACAGCGGCTATGGTCGCAATGCCTTCGCCATCCTGCTGTTCCAGGACCTCGCGGTCATTCCGCTGCTGACCCTGATGCCGTTGCTTTCAGGCGAGAAGACGACCGGTGGCCTGGCCGCCGCCGCGAAGGGCATGGCCGCCGTGGCGGTGGTGGTGGTGTTGAGCCGGCTGCTGGTGCGCCCGGCGCTGAAGCTCGTGGCCCGGTACGGCGGCCAGGAAGTGTTCACCGCCGCGGCGCTCTTCATCGTGATCGGTGCATCGCTGACGATGCAGGCGATCGGCCTGTCGATGTCGCTGGGCGCGTTCCTCGCTGGCGTGCTGCTGGCCGATTCCGAGTTCCGCCACGAGCTCCAGGCGCACGTCGAGCCCTTCAAGGGATTGCTCCTCGGGCTCTTTTTCATGGCAGTGGGCATGAGCGCGAACCTCACCTTACTGGCGAGCGCGCCGCTGCTTGTCGTCGGCCTCGCCGTGGGGCTCATGATCATCAAGGCCGTGTTGCTGGCGGTGATCCTGCGCCTCGCCCGGGTGGGCTGGGAGAGCACCCAGCGCGTCGCGGTGCTCCTCGCCCAGGGGGGCGAGTTCGCCTTCGTGCTGTTCGCGGCCGCGGCCGGGTTCGATATCTTTCCCGAGCAAACCGGCCAGCTGCTGGTGCTCATCGTAACCGTGTCGATGCTGCTCTCGCCCCTGTCGTTCCTGCTGCACGATCACCTGCTCGAACGCTGGCTGGAACGCACCCACGAGCCCGAGTTTGACGACATCGATGCTCCGGCCAATCCCGTCATCATCGCGGGCTATGGTCGGTTCGGGCAAATCGTGTCGCGGGTGCTCAGCATGAGCAACATCCCGTTCACGGTGCTGGAATCGAGCTACCAGCAGGTCGATTTCGTGCGCAAGTTCGGCTCGAAGGTGTATTACGGCGACGCCTCGCGGCTCGACCTCCTGACGGCTGCCAAGGCGAATCAAGCCAAGCTCTTCGTCCTGGCCATCGATGATGTGGAGAGCTCAATGCGCGCCGCCCATGTCGTGCGCGAGCACTTTCCGAACCTGCCTATCATTGCCCGCGCCCGCAACCGCGTGCATTACTTTGCACTCCGCGACCTGGGGATCAAACTGATCGAGCGGGAGACGTTTCCGGCAAGCCTGGTGATCGCCCGCGCGGCCCTGATCCAGGCGGGCGTCGACCGCGAGAGCGCCGACCAGGCGATCGCTTTTTTCGAGCAACACGACCGCAAGCAGCTCGAAGTTCAGTACGCGGTCCACCATGATGAGGAAAAATATATCCAGACCACGATGGAAGCCTCGGCCCAGCTCAAGGACCTGTTCGAAGTCGATGCGGCACAGCGACGCCGCCGGGCCAAGAAACGCGGCCCGGTTTCCGCGCCATCCGCGGGCTGAACCCACGCCCACATGCGACGGTCTCCCCGATGAGCATCAATCCTGCCGCGTCAGTACGCCGGCCGCGACGTCCCGATGATGTCGCCACCCGGCTCGGCCTCGCCGACGTCACGCTCGCCCGGGCCACCGGCGCGCCGCGCATCGACGGCAACGCCGTCCGGGTATTGCGCGACGCCGCCGAAAACTTTCCGGCCTGGCTGGCCGCGATCCGCGCTGCCGAGCACACGATTTTTGTCGAGCAGTACATCTTCGCCGACGATACCGTCGGCCGCGAATTCACGTCGGCGCTCGTGCAAAAGGCGCGGGCAGGGCTACGGGTACGGGTGCTCTACGACTGGCTAGGGACGCCGCGCTCGGGCAATCTGTGGGAGGCGCTGCGCGCGGCCGGCGCGCGCGTCGCGTGCTTCAATCCGTTTCGCTTCGACGCGCCGCTCGAATGGCTCTCACGCGACCACCGCAAGCAGATCATCGTCGATGGCCGGGTGGCGTTTGTTTCGGGGCTGTGCATCTCCGCGCGCTGGCAGGGTGATCGGAGTCGTCGACTGGATCCGTGGCGTGACACCGGGGTCGAGATCACGGGCCCGGCACTGGTGGCGCTGCAGGATGCTTTCGCGCAGTCGTGGTTTGCGGCAACCGGCGAAACCATTCCATCCGACGAGATCGTGCCGCTCGCCGAGCTCGCCGAGACCGGCGATGCAGGCCTTCGGATCGTCGCCGGCGTGCCCAATACCGCCGGCGTCTTCCGCCTGGATCAGGTGATCGCCTCCGCGGCGCGCCAGTACCTGTGGCTTACCGACGCGTACTTCGTCGGGGTATCAGCGTACATCCAGGCGCTATGTGCAGCGGCGCAGGATGGCGTCGACGTGCGCCTGCTGGTGCCCGGCGCGAGCGACATTCCCGCACTGCAGCCGCTGTCGCGTGCCGGCTATCGTCCGCTGCTCGCAGGTGGGGTGCGGGTGTTCGAATGGAACGGCTCGATGCTGCATGCGAAGTCGGCCGTCGCCGACGGGCTGTGGGCGCGGGTAGGCTCGACCAATCTCAATTTCGCGAGCTGGACGCACAACTGGGAGCTGGATGTCGCCATCGAGGATCCGAGGCTCGCCGAGCAGCTCGCCGATTTCTATGAGGCCGACCTCGCCAACGCCACCGAGATCGTGCTGACGCGGCGCAATCGCGTCGGCATGGCGGGCGAGGTCGCTCGCCGCGGGCCCGACCGGCCGCGACGCTCGCGAGTCGGTAGTGCTGCGCGGGCCGCTGCGGGCGCAATGAGCGTCGGCAGCGCCCTGGGTGCCGCGCTCACCAACCGCCGGCTGCTGGGCCCCGCGGAAGCGGGACTGCTACTCCATCTGGCGATCGCAGCCATGGTGGTCGCGGTCGTGGCCCTCGTATGGCCGCTGGTGCTGGCCGTGCCCGTCGCGCTGGCGGCAGGCTGGCTCGGCTTGGCGACGTTCTGGAAGGCGTGGAAGCTTCGGCGCATGGCGACTGCCGCGCCGGACGAGATCACCGGGGTAGTGACGCCGATCCGCGGGGTGGGGCGGGAGGTGCCCCCGCCCAGCGGCCCGGGAAGTGGCGAGCCGGAGGCCTAGCTGCTATAATTCCAAGCTTCGCGCCCGTAGCTCAGTTGGATTAGAGTACCTGGCTACGAACCAGGGGGTCGTGGGTTCAAATCCTGCCGGGCGCGCCAAATAATCGTTTGACTCAAGCGCCTGCCAACGCCTTGGCGGGCGCTTGTCGTTTCAAGATCACCAGTGTGGGGGTTTTGTGGGCACCCCCCTCGCACATACGTGTCTGATGCTCCCAGCAACGACGCGAACCGGCTTCCGATAGTGTCCGGCCAGTGAAGTAGCGCGGCTGAACGACGGGTCCACCGCTCTCACCCGCCGTTGGCGCGTGAACCCCAGCTCCGCGTCCCTCAGCCGCCACTCAGCGGAGACCGTCCGTCAGAGGCAACCGGCCAAACCGGTCCCAAGCCATTCTGTCCGAAAGCGGATCTTCCCACGTGCCCGCGCGGCTCCAAGCCCCACCCAGCATTGCTTGCTATAGGTCATTCCTGCCGCCGCATCCTTCTCAGGCAACTTCACGTCATTATCGCGTGCGGCGGTGAATTCGGCGGCGCGGGCGCGCTGCTTCGCTGGTAGCTCCGGGACGCGAGCATTGCCGCTGATAATGGTAAATGGTCCATCGCGAGTGGCCAAACGCAAGGGGCGCAGAGCGCTCGTTGCCACACTAATGCAACGCAGGCAAATCCGGCCCCGGCGACCGCGGCCCACAGGTCGTTCCCCACTTAG
>JBDSND010000161.1:0-2512 GCA_039915505.1 Casimicrobiaceae bacterium | reverse complement strand
CAACTACCGCGGCGGCTCGCGCAAGTGCGGCGCGGCGAGCTTCAAATAGTGGAACATCGACCACAGGGTCAGGATGGCGGCGACCCACAATGCGATCGACCCGATCATGGGGGTCGCGAGCCCGGGGATCACCGGCTCCCAGAGAAGGAGCGCGATGATGGCGGTCATCTGCGCGCCGGTCTTGATCTTGCCCACCATGGCGACCGCAACGCTCTTTCCCTTGCCGAGCTGCGCCATCCACTCCCGCAATGCCGAGATGGCGATCTCGCGGCCGATGATGATCATGGCGAGATACACCTCGGCGCGGTCGAGCCACACCAGCATGATGAGCGCCGCGGCGACCATGAGCTTGTCGGCGACCGGATCGAGGAAGGCACCGAAGGCGCTGGTCTCGCCCCAGCGGCGCGCCAGGTAGCCGTCCAGCCAGTCGGTGATCGCCGCCAGGGCAAACACCGACATCGCCGTCCAGTTCTTGCCCGCCGGCGAGAGCAGCGATACGGGTAGGTAGTAGACGCCCACGAAGACCGGGATCAGTACAATCCGCAACCAGGTGAGCGCAATCGGGATGTTAAAGGTCATGCGCGGCGCCACGAGCGCAGGCGCAACGCCGGCGCCCGGGCATTCTACGCCGGGCACGCCCGTCGCCTGCGGCTCAGTGTAGGGTTGCGAAGATGCGCTCGGCCAGGGCACGGCTGATTCCCGGTACTCGGGCGAGGTCGTCGATGCTGGCGCTTTGCACGCCGCGCAGCCCGCCGAAGTGGGCAAGGAGCGCCTGGCGCTTGCGGGCACCGACGCCTTCGATCTCCTCCAGAGAAGACGTGTTGCGCGCTTTCGCCCGGCGGGCCCGATGACCCTGGATGGCGAAGCGATGCGCCTCGTCGCGGATCTGTTGCAGGAGGTGCAGGCCGGGATGATCGGACGGCAGGTTGAGGACTTCAGAACGATCGGGGAACACGATGTCCTCCTCCCCGACCTTGCGCTCCGGACCCTTGGCGATGCCGATCAGGCGGGTGGTGTGCAGGCCCTGCTCCGCCAGGACTTCCGCAGCCACACCTACCTGGCCCTTGCCGCCGTCGATGACCAGCAGATCGGGCGCGGGATATTCCCCCGCGACAATGCGGGCGCAGCGGCGCGACAGGGCCTCGCGCATGGCAGCGTAGTCGTCGCCACCCATCGCCGGCGAAACATTGAAGCGCCGATACTCGGACGACTGCATGCCGTGCCGATCGAAGATCACGCACGATGCGACCGCGCGCTCGCCCATGGTATGCGAGATGTCGAAGCACTCGACGCGCTGCGCCGACGGCAGCAGGCCAAGCGCCACCTGCAACGCGACCAGACGATCTTCCTGCGTGGCTTTTTGCGCAAGCTTCTGGCCAATCGCGAAGGTCGCGTTCTGGACCGCCATGGCGAGCCATACGCGGCGCTCGCCGCCGGGGTTGGCGACGATCTCGACCCGGCGCGCCGCCTGCGCGGACAGCACCTCCGCAAGGGTATCGTGATTCTCCGCCCCCGGCGCGATGATCGTCGGCGGAACCGGCCGCTCGACGTAGTGCTGCTCGAGGAACGCGCACACAACGTCGTCGAGCGACGAGGCATCGGCGTGCTGCGGGAAGAAGGTTCGATCGCCGACGTGCCGGCCGCCACGGATCATCACCAGGTTGACTGCGACCAGGCCCTGGTCGGCCGCGGCCGCGATCACGTCGATGTCGCCCGCCGTGCTGCTCTCGACGAACTGGCGCGACTGTAACTGCTGCAGCCGGGTGATCTTGTCGCGCAGTCGCGCGGCGCGCTCGAACTCGAGCTTGGCGCTCGACGCATTCATCTCCCCCTGCAGCTGGGCCAGCACCTCGGTGGTCTTGCCCTGCAGGAACAGGAGCGCGCTCTGCACGTCGAGCGCATATTCCTCGGTGGAAATGAGGTTTACGCAAGGCCCGCTGCAGCGCTGGATCTGGTGCAGCATGCACGGTCGCGAGCGATTGGCGAACACCGTGTTCTCGCAGGTGCGCAGCTGGAACACCTTCTGCAGCAACGCCATGCCTTCGCGCACCGCCCCGGCGCTGGGGAACGGCCCGAAGTAGCGATGCTGCCGGTCGAGCTTGCCTCGATGGAAACGCAGCTGCGGGTAGGTCTCGCCGGTGAGACAGACGTACGGGTAGCTCTTGTCGTCGCGAAAGAGGATGTTGTAGCGCGGCTCGAGCGCCTTGATGAGATTGTTCTCGAGCAGCAGCGCCTCGCCCTCGGAGCGCGTGACGGTGGTCTCGACCCGCGCGACCTGCCCCACCATGACCGCGATCCGGTGCTCGTGGCCGGTCTTCTGGAAATAGCTCGACACCCGCTTCCTGAGATCGCGCGCCTTGCCGACGTAGAGCGTATCGCCCGCCGCGTCGAACATGCGATACACGCCGGGGCGATGCGGCAGCGATGCCATCATCTCGTGCGGATCGAATCCTCCCGCGCTGGCCGTCTGGGGCGCTGCCGCCGGCTCGATGGTTCGTTTCATGCGCGCCGC
>JBDSND010000160.1:0-22403 GCA_039915505.1 Casimicrobiaceae bacterium | reverse complement strand
GAGGGCTCGACGATGACCCGCAACGACTCCCACGCGAGGCGCATGGCCTGCACGATCGCCGCTTCGCTTGCGGTTGCGATCCCGTCGACCTCCCGCCGCAGGACGCCGAACGTGCGCTCGGCAAGCGATGTGCGCAACCCATCGGCGATGGTGCGGGGATTTTCCTGGGGCAGCAGGCGCCCCGCCGCCAGCGAGCGCTGGGCGTCGTCGGCGCCCTCAGGCTCGGCGCCATGCACCGCGATCCCGGGATGGGTGCCGTGCGCCGCAATCGCCGTACCCGAGAGCAGCCCGCCCCCACCGCACGGCGCGACGATCGCATCAAGATCGGCAACGTCCTCGAGTAATTCCAGCGCCGCGGTGCCCTGCCCCGCGATCACCCTGGCATCGTCGAAAGGATGCACCAGCGTCGCCCCGGTCTCGGCTTCGACCTCGGCACAGGCGGCCTCGCGTGCGGCGACGGTCGGCGCACAGAAGCGAATCTGGCCGCCATGCGCGCGGACGTTGGCCTGCTTGGCCGCGGGGGCGTTGTCCGGCATGACGATCCACGCCGGAATCCCGCGCAGCCGAGCGGCAAACGCCAGGGCCGCGCCATGGTTACCCGATGAGTGCGTGACCACGCCACGGCGGGCCTGGCCGTCCTCTAGCGCCATCACGGCATTGGTGGCCCCGCGCGCCTTGAATGCCCCAACGTGCTGCAGGTTCTCGCACTTGAAGTGCAATGCGGCTCCGGTCGCGGCATCGAGCGTGGCGCTGGTGAGCACCGGCGTATGCCGAAGGTACGGCGCGATGCGCCGGCGCGCCTCGAGCACGTCCGCGAACGACGGCGCCGCGCTGCCCATCTCAGCCGCCCTGCAGGGAATGGACGTTCGGGAAGAACAGGTCCTTCCAGGAATCCGGCTTGGTCTTGATCGAGCCGATCTTCAGCATGAAGTTGACGTACTTCATGACGTTGTTGGGCGTGGTGGTGTAGACGACCAACGGATCGCTGAGCATCTTGGTGATGTCCTCGACGCTATCCTTGTCCTTGGAAATCCGCAGGTAGGCCTCCGCCGCTGCCCGCTTGTCGCGGTTGATCATGGCGATGGCCTCGTCGAGGGCCTTCACGAACGCATCGTAGAGCTTCGGGTTCTCGCTCTTGAACTTGGTTGTCGTCCAGACCACGTTGAAAGTCGCCGGACCGCCCAGCACGTCATACGAGTTGAGGACGGTGTGGATCCCGGGCTTCTCGAGCTCCTGGTACTGGAATGGCGGTGAGGTGAAATGTCCCGTGACCTCCGACGCGCCGGACATGAGCGCTGTCAGACCGTCGGGATGCGACATCGACACCGTGAGGGCGTCGAGCTTGTTGTGCTGCCCTTCACCGAACGCCTTTTCCGCTGCCATCTGCAGCGTGACCGCCTGGATCGAGACTTTGACCGCGGGAAGCGCGATCTTGTCCTTCTCGGTAAAGTCGGCGATCGTCTTGACCCTCGGGTTGCGGGTGTTGAGCAGGAGCGGCATCGAGTTGATCGCCGCCACCGCCTTGACGTCGAGGTTGCCCTTGGTACGCGCCCACAGCGTGACCAGTGGACCGACACCGCCCGACGCGAACTGCAGGCTATTGGACAGCAGCGCATCATTCATCACGTTGCCACCCGCGAACTTTGCCCAGCCGACCTTAACGTCCACGCCCGCGGCCTTGGCGTGCTTCTCGATGAGCTTCTGCTCTTCCATCAGCATCAGCGGCAGATAGCTGATGCCGTACTGCTGCGCGACCTTGATCTCGCCGAGCTCGGCATGCGCGATGCCCGCGCAGAGGAGCATGCCTGCAGCAGCAGCCAACCAACGTGTTCCAACCATCATAACCTCCTGAAAGTGAAGGGTGACCCTCGCCGGTCACCCACTGCGGCCCTGGTACGACCGGACCGTCTCGTTGCGCGGATCGGGCGCCATCGAGCCGGCGGCGCTGCCCGCAAGCTACAGGTTACGCGCTCTCGTACAGGCGCGTCAGCACGAACTCGCGATGACCGAGCGCCTCGGCGGCCGTCCAGCGACCGTTGGCGGTTCGAAACATCAGGTCGATCAGCTTGTCGCCGGCCTGGTCCATCGTGATCTCGCGCTGCAGCAGTCCCGACGTGTCGACGTCGACGTGCTCGCTCATGGTCCGGACGGTACGCGGGTTAGCGCAGATCTTGATCACCGGCAGGATTGGATTGCCGATGACGTTGCCCTGGCCGGTGGGGAAGAAGTGCACCACGAACCCCGCCGCCGCGCATAGCGTCACCATTTCGGCCGCCGCGGACGACGAGTCCATGAACCATAGACCCTTGCCGCTCGGTTCCTCGGCCTTGTCCAGCACGCCGTCGATCACGCAGGTCTTGCCGATCTTCTGGATATTACCCAGCGCCTTTTCCTCGATCGTGGTCAGTCCCCCGGCGATGTTGCCTTTGGTCGGCTGCGAGTCGGAGAGATCGGAGGTCTTGTGACGGTTGATCATGTCCTGATAGCGGTCGAACATGAACATGAACTGCTTCCACACTTCGGGACTGCGGCAGCGCGACTCGAGCAGTGCCTCGCCGCCTGTGATCTCGGAAGTCTCCCCGAACACCAGCGTGCAGCCCGCCTCATAGAGCTTATCGAAGGCATTGCCAACCGTTGGATTCGCGCCGCAGCCGGAGGTGGTGTCCGACTCGCCGCACTTGGTAGAAACCCACAGCTCCTCGAGGTTGCACTCCTCGCGCTGTTTCTCGCTCGCCGCCTGCGCGAACTCGCGGGCCGAGCGGGACGCACGCATGATCGTGTCGTGGTCGCCGTGAAGCTCGATGCCGAAGCCGGCCACCGGCTTGCCCGTCGCGGCAATGCCGTCGACGACCTTCTTGGTCCACTGCTCCTCGATGCCAATCACCACCACCGCCGCGACATTCGGGTTGCTGCCGGTGCCGATCAGCGTCCTGAAGTGCAGGTCGAGGTCCGGACCGAATTGCAAGCGCCCGTAGGGATGGGGAATGGCCATCGTGCCCTTGACGTTGTGGGCGACGGCCTCGCACGCGGCGTTGGCCAGGTCGTCGACCGGCAGGATGATTACGTAGTTGCGAACGCCGACGCGCCCATTCTCGCGACGGAAGCCAAGGAAAGTTTTTTGCATGTCAGACTCTCGAGTGGGGTAGGGGAATGTGTCGAGCGATTGAGGTGTGACAACGCCTCGTTTCGTCGAGCGGCGAGTATTCGGGTGTCATGCTAGGCGCGAGTCCCGCGCGGAGCGGAATGGACTCAAGGTCCATGAGCACCGCACGGGACGAGCAACGACGCATGGCGCCCGAAGACGACGCCGATCACCAGCGCTTGGTTTTGATGTTATGGACGTGGGCATGGTCCCCCTTGCGGATGGGCGCCACCACCTTGCCGATGTCGACGCCATACTTGATCACGGTGTCGCCCGGCTTCATGTCTTTCAGGGCGACCTTGTGGCCGATCGGGATGTCCTGCCGACATTCAAGGTTGATGGTGCGATCCTCGTCGAGGATGAGGCCGTTCAGCGCCGTTCCTGCCTGGACGCCTTCGACGACGACCACGGCGACGGAATCGTTCGGGTCGTGCAGCACACAATGAATCATGATGAGCTCCGTTCAGTGAGGCGCGCGTGCCGCGCGCCCGGCGGCTAGAAATCGAAGGCGGCCTGCAGCACCGGGGCGAAGCTCCTGCGGTGCGCGGGGCACGGCCCGTTGCGGTTGAGCGCGGCGATGTGATCGGGCGTCCCATAGCCCTTGTTCTCGGCGAAGCCGTAGCCCGGGAAGCGGGCGTCCAGCACCACCAGCATGGCATCGCGCGTCGTCTTGGCGATGATTGACGCCGCGGCGATGACCGCTACGTCGCGATCGCCCTTCACGATTGGGTACGCAGGACATGGCAACTCCGGGCAGCGATCGCCGTCGACCAGTGCCTCACCCGGCTCGATGCCCAGTGACTCCACCGCGCGGCGCATGGCCAGCATCGTCGCCTGAAGGATGTTGATCCGATCGATCTCGTCGACCTCCGCGACGCCCACGCTCCAGGCGATTGCGTGGCGGCGGATGAGATCGGCGAGCCGCTCACGGCTGGACGCCGCGAGAATCTTGGAATCGCGCAGGCCCTTGATCCTCCGGTTGGGGTCGAGCACCACCGCGCCCGCGACGACCGGTCCGGCCAGCGGCCCCCGGCCGGCCTCGTCGACGCCGACGATCAGCATAGTACCCCCGCGCGCCCCAGCTCCTCGACGACGGCGTCAGCGGCGAGAGCGCCGGTATCGGCGGTGAGGGTCGCCGCAAGATCGGCAAAGAGCGCTTCGAGACGGTCGCGTACCAGCATGTCGTCGTAGAGGTTCAGCACGGCTTGGGCGAGGTTATGAGCGTTCGCATTTTCCTGCAGAAGCTCCGGAACGACAAATCTTCCGGCGAGTACGTTGGGCAGCCCCACCCACGGCACCAGCAGGCGCCGCCCGACCAGGCGTGCAGTCAGAGCGTTCACCCGGTAATAGATGACATGCGGGCAGCGCGCCAGCGCCGCCTCGAGGGTTGCGGTGCCGGACGCGACCAGGGCCACGTCTGCCGCCTGCAGGGCATCGGTCGCATGGCCATAGAGCACCGTGATCGGCAGCGCCGCGTCGGGGCGCCGGCGCAACGCCAGCTCGAAGCGGTCGCGCGTGGCACGCGTGCCGAGCGGCACGACGAAGCGTAAGTCAGCGCGTTCGGCATGCAATAGCGCGGCCGTGTCGAGCAAGAGGTCAGCGTGCATGTCGAGCTCCCCCACCCGGCTGCCGGGCAACAGGGCGACGATGCCGGACGTCCGGCCGAGCCGCAGCCGTTCCCGCGCAGCGCGCCGCGAGGTTTCGTCGGCCGACTGCTGCGCGAGGGGATGACCCACGAAGGTGACGGCGAGGCCCGAGTCCTTGTATAGCGGCGGCTCGAACGGAAACAGCGCCAGCAGCCGGTCGACGCTCTTGGCGATCGTGCCGATGCGCTCGCGCCGCCACGCCCACACCGATGGGCTCACGAGATGCACGGTACGCAACCCGCGTCGTTTGAGCATGCGCGCCAGGCCGAGGTTGAAATCCGGTGCGTCCACGCCGATGAACATCCGCGCGCCTTCCTGCCGCAACCGCCGCGCCAGCGACCGCCGCATCGCCGCAATCTCGCGCACCCGGCCCAGCACCTCGATCAACCCGCGCACCGAGAGCATCTCGATGGGATACCAGCTTTCGCATCCGGTCCGTTCCATCTGCGGGCCACCGATACCCACGAACCGCGCCTGTGGCATGCGCGCCCGCACAGCCGCGATGAGCAGTGCACCCAGCGCGTCGCCAGAGGCTTCGCCAGCGACGATTCCGATCGTGATCACGCGCGGATCGACCGCGCCGGTCATCGACGACAACCCGTCAGCGCCCCTCGGGGCGGCGTCAACGGATGATCCCCCGGGCGCTGTTTTCCAGAAACGTGACCAGCGGACCGATCACCGGCGCTTCCGCCGCACGCTGGCGCAGCGCTTCCCGGGCGTCCTCGAGGGATCGGCTTTCACGATACAGCGTCCGATACGCGCGGCGCACCGCGGCGATGTCGGGTGCCGCAAAGCCGCGTCGACGCAGGCCCTCGTTGTTGGTGCCGTGTGGCTTGGCGGGATAGCCCGCCGCGGTCACGAAGGGTGGCACGTCCTGGAGGACGATAGCCCCCGCGGCGATCATCGCGTGCGCCCCGACCCGGCAGAACTGGTGCACACCGGTGAAGCCGCCCATGGTGACCCAGTCCTCAATGACAACGTGCCCGGCGAGCTGGGCATTGTTCGAAAAAGTCACGTGGTTGCCGACGACACAGTCGTGCGCGATGTGCACATACGCGAGCAGCCAGTTGCCGCTGCCGACGCTCGTGACGCCACGGTCCTGGGCGGTGCCGGCGTGAATGGTGACGAATTCCCGGATGACGTTGTCGTCGCCGATCACGAGGCGCGTGGGCTCGCCGCCGTACTTGCGGTCCTGGGGGATCTCGCCAATCGAGGTGAACTGGAAGATGCGATTGCGCGCCCCGATCGTAGTCCGCCCGATGACCACGGCATGGGGGCCGATGCAGGTCCCCCAGCCGATTTCGACCTCGGGTCCGACGATGGCATAGGGGCCGACCTCGACATCGTCGGCGAGCCTCGCACCCGCCTCAACCAGCGCGGTGGAGTGGACCCGCGCCATCACGCCGTGGTGCGGATAGCCGCCATCAGCTCGCCCTCCGCCGCGAGCTCGCCATCGACCAGCGCCCGGGTGCTGAACTTGCCGACCCCGCGAACGATACGCACCACCTCGGCCTCTAGCACCAGCTGATCGCCAGGCACTACCTGGCGCCGGAACCGAGCGTTGTCGATGCCGGCGAAGAAGATCAGGGCCTTCGGGTCCGACTTGGTGCCAAGGGTGAGGTGCGACAGGATCGCTGCCGTTTGGGCGAGCGCCTCGATGATCAGCACGCCGGGCATCACGGGGAAGCCGGGAAAATGACCGTCGAAGAAGGGCTCGTTGCGGGTGACATTCTTCACCGCACGAATGAACCGTCCCGGCTCGCTGGTCAGCACGCGATCGACGAGCAGGAACGGGTATCGGTGCGGCAGGTACTCCATGACGGCCTGGATGTTCATGGCGCCCGCTTGCTCGGTGGTCATCGCTCCCCCTCCTTCGGCGCGTCCGTCCTGTCAGGCGCTGCCTTGTTCGTCGCGCGTTGCGCGGCCTCGACTGCCGCCAAGCGCGCGTCGAGCGTGGACAGGCGCCGCAGTGCCGACGCCATTCGCATCCAATCCCGATGCGGCAAAGGCGGGAACGTCCCGGTGTAAATGCCGGGCTTGTCGATCGAGGAAAAGATCGGGGTCGCCCCCGAGATGGTCACGCCGTCGGCGATCTCCAAGTGACCGCCGATCATGGCCGCCCCGCCGATGCGACAGTTACGGCCGATGCGGGTGCTGCCTGCCACACCGACGCAGCCGGCGATGGCCGTGTGGGCGCCGATGCGGCAGTTGTGGCCGATCTGGATCTGGTTGTCGAGCTTCACGTCATCCTCGATCACGGTGTCATCGAGGGCACCGCGATCGACGGTGGTATTGGCGCCGATCTCGACGTCGTCTCCGATCACCACCCGCCCGGTCTGCGGGATTTTGAGCCACCGGCCGTTTTCTTCGGCCATCCCGAAGCCGTCCGCGCCGATGACCGCACCGCTGTGGATGATCGCGCGCTGCCCCACCACGCATCGCGGGTAGAGCGTGACCCGCGGGTGCAGCCAGGTGTCGTCGCCGATGATCGTTTCCTCGCCGACAACCGTATTGCTGCCGACCACCGCCCTCGCCCCGATGCGCGCGCCCGGTCCAACCACGGCGTGCGCACCGACGCTGGCGTCCGCGGCGACCACGGCACCGGGCATGATCACGGCCGTTGCATGCACGCCGGGTGGCGGCCGGCGATCCGGATTGAGTAGGGTCGCGACCTTGGCGAACACGGCATACGGGTTGGGATGCACCAGCTTCGGCAGGGGAGTGTCGCCCGCGATTCCAGGCGCGACGATGACCGCACCGGCCTGGGTCGAGCCGAGCTGGGCGCGGTAGCGCGGATTGGCGAGGAACGCGATCGCATCGCGGCCCGCGGACTCGAGGGTCGCGACGCGGGCGATGAGGACACCGCCGTCGCCGCGCAGCTCGGCGCCGACGCGCTCGGCAAGTTCTGCAAGCAGGATAGCCAAGGAAACCCTTGCGTGCGCGATTGGAAATGCCCGCGGCCAGCGCGGGCGCGCAAGTTACTTGTCGGCGAGCGCCTTGATCACCTTGTCGGTGATATCGATGCGCGGGCTTGCGTAGATCACCGGCTCCTGCACGATCAGATCGAACTTCTCGGCCTCGGCGATCTGCTGGATGACCTTGTTGGCGCGTTCCTGGACGCTGGCCAGCTCCTCGTTGCGGCGGAGGTTCAGGTCCTCGCGGAACTCGCGCTGCGCCCGCTGCATGTCGCGGGTCAGGTTGGCGAGGTCACGCTCCTTGTTACGCCGCTCGGACTCGGAAATGGTGACGCCGTCCTTCTCGAGCGAAGCCTGGAGATCGCGTGCCTGCCGCGTCAGCTTCTGGATCTCGGCGTCGCGCTGGGCAAACTCCTTCTCGAGCTTCTGCTGTGCGCGCTTCGCGGGGGCGGCTTCGCGAAACAACCGCTCCGAGTTGACGAAGCCGAGCTTGTACTCGATGGCCTGGGCGGCCTCCCCCGCACCGGCGAGCGCGAGCGTCGCCGTGAGCAGCACTGCCTGGAGATGGATGCGGCGGTTCAAAGTGCTCTCCCCGATTTCAGAACACCGTACCGAGCTGGAACTGGAAGCGCTGCAGACGATCGCCGACCTCCGTCTTGAGCGGCACGCCGTAGCTGAACTTGAGTGGCCCGATGGGCGAATTCCACGCGAGCCCTACGCCAGCGGAATAGCGGAAGGACTCGAACTGCGGCTGCTTGCCATCGGCATAGATCTGGCCCGCATCGGCAAACGCGCTGAGCCTCACCGCCTTGTCGCCGCGGATAATCGGATAGTACATCTCCACGTTGCCGACGATCTTGCGACGGCCGCCGATCGCGTTGCCGAAGATGTCCTGCGGGCCGAGCGAGCTCGTCTCGTAGCCACGCACCGAGCCGACGCCGCCGCCGAAGAACGCCTTGAAGAACGGCAGCGGCCGCCCCGAGTAGCCGCCTCCGTAACCGAAGTCGCCGCGAACCGTGAGCACCAGGCCACCATACACCGGCGTGAACCACTGATGGAGGTAGTTGAACTTGTAATAATGCAAGTCCCCCGGGGGCAGGCCGACTTCGAGGAGCACGCTCTGCAGCCGGCCCTTCGAAGGATAGATGATGTCGTCACGGGTGTCACGGGCCCAGCCAATGGTCCCGATGATGCTGTCGGTGACCAGCCCGAACTTGTTCGCAAAGTCGAGATAGACCGGCGGACTCTCGTTGAGCAAGGTCAGCTTGGTGTGCTCGTAGCGCCCCCCGAAATTCACCGAGTCAGTCTCGGTGATCGGCACGCCGAACGTGGCGGCAGTACCGATGGTCGACGAGGAGTACTGCGATACCACCAGGCGAGTGGTCGGGTCGATGTTCTTCTGGTACAGCTCCAGGGTTCGGCTGATGCCGTCTACCGTCCAGTAAGGCTCCGTGAACGCAAGGGAGATCGTCCGGTTGATCTTGCTGGTGTTGAGCGACGCGATGAGCGCATTGCCGCTACCGAAGATGTTCTGCTGCGAGACCGACGCGTTGAACACGATTCCGTCGGAGCTCGAGTACCCGACACCGGCGAGCAGGTTGCCGGTCGCCTTCTCAACCACCGTGACGTCGACATCGGTCTGGTCGGTCGCGCCCGGGACTGGCGGGGTCTCGATGTTCACGTCCTCGAAGAATCCCAGGCGGCGAATCCGGACCTTGGAGCGCTCGATGCGGGAGCTGTCGAACCATGCGCCCTCGAGTTGGCGCATCTCCCGGCGAACGACTTCGTCGCGGGTCTTAGTATTGCCACTGATGTTGATCCGTCGCACGTAGACCCGGCGACCCGAATCGATGAAGATCGTGAACGCCGCGGTGCGCCGCTCGCGATCGAGCTCAGGGACGGCGTTGACGTTGGCGAACGCGTAGCCTTCCTGGCCCAGCCGGTCGCTGATGTCCTTGGCGGTCTGCTGCAGCCGGGCGCGGGAATAGACGTCGCCCGGGCGGACCTTGACGAGTGCCCGCAATGCAGGCTCAGGAACTGTCAATTCGCCGGCCAGCTTCACGTCGGAGATGGTGTAGCGCGGACCCTCGGTGATGTTGACGGTGATGTAGATGTCGCGCTTGTCCGGCGAAATCGAAACCTGGGTCGAATCGATCGCGAACTCGAGGTAGCCGCGATCTTGATAGTAGCTGCGCAGCGCCTCGAGATCGGCCTGGAGCTTTTGCTTGGAGTACTGGTCGTTCTTGGTATACCAGGTCATCCAGCCCGGCGTGGTGAGCTGCATTTCGCGCAACAGTCCACGCTCGCTGAATGCCTTTGCGCCGATGATGTTGATATTCTCGATCTTGGCGGCGTCGCCCTCCTCGAGCGTAAACAGGACCGAGACGCGGTTGCGCTCCTGCGGCGTCACCGTGGTGGTGACCCGTGCCCCGTAGAGGCCGCGGGTGATGTACTGCCGCTTCATCTCCTGCTCGGCGCGGTCGAGGGCGGAACGATCAAAGATCCGCGCCTCGGAGATGCCGATCTCGCGCAATGCCTTGCGCAACGTTTCGGTGTCGAACTCCTTGTTGCCGGAGAACTCGAGTCGGCTGATGGTAGGCCGTTCCTGGACGACCACCACCAGCACGTCACCTTCCTTCTCCAGCCGAACGTCGCGGAAAAAGCCCGTGGCGAAAAGCGCCTTCACCGCTTGAGCGGCGCGGTCGTCGTCGACGCTGTCGCCGACCTTGATCGGCAGGTAGGAAAATACCGTTCCGGCATCGGTACGTTGCACGCCCTCGACCCGGATGTCCTTGACCACGAACGGATCGAACGCAAACGCCGTGGCGGCGGCAACTAAGGCAAGCAGCGCCGCGACGAGCGACGGCAGGCGCCGCAACGCAGGGTGCACGCGACCCGTCGCCGGTCGGCGACGGCCGGTTTTAGAACAAGCGGGAAAAGTCATTGAAGAGTGCGAGCGCCATCAGTACCGCCAGCACTGCCATCCCGATGCGCTGGCCGATATCGAAGGCGCGGTCGGAGAGAGGACTGCCCTTGACGATTTCGGCCAGATAATACAGCAAATGCCCCCCATCCAGTAGCGGCACGGGCAACAGGTTCAACACGCCGAGGCTGATGCTGATGAGGGCGAGGTAGCTCACGAACGCAAGCGCACCGGCCTGCGCCGACTGGCCCGCGTAATCGGCCATCGTAATCGGCCCGCTGATGTTCTTGAGCGACGCATCGCCCGTCAATATCCGACCCAGCATCTTCAGGGTGAAGGCCGATAGTTCCCATGTCTTGCGCACTCCCTGGACGAGGGCGTCGACGACCCCGTAGCGCGTGGTGGTCGAAAGTGCCGCGGCGGTCGCGGGATCCACCTTGAGACGGATTCCGGCGAGCCCCGTACGTCGCCCATTGATCTCCGTGGCCTCGGGCACGACGGGCACGTCGCGCGTAGCACCCTCGCGCTCGACGCGGAAAATCACCGTCGCGCCGGCGTGCGCGTTGGTATGCACGGCGACATCGGAGGGCGAGCGAACCGACTCGCCGTCGATGGCCACGATGCGGTCGCCGGAGCGCAGGCCAGCACGCGCGGCAGGCTTGTCCGGGAGCACCTGGTCGATGATCGGCGGGCCAAGATCCGCCTTGAGACCGAGCACCGTCATGAAGTTGCTTTCCCAGTCCTGGCCCGACAACCCGTCGAGCGACAGGCTGCGGGCGACACGACTGCCATCGGAACGCTCGACGACGATGGGCACGGCAGACTCGCCGGAGGCGGCCAGCAAACGCCAGCGCAGGTCCTGCCAACTTTGCACCGGGGTGTCGTCGACCGCGACGACGAGGTCGCCGTCACGAACGCCCGCTGTGGCAGCGGACGTGCCGGCAGGCGCTTGGGCGAGCACCGCGCGCTGACCTGGCACACCGGCCATGAACGTGCCGGCGAACAGCACGACAGCCAGCAAGAGGTTGGCCACGGGGCCAGCGGCCACGATCGCAATGCGCTTCCACACCGACTGGCGGTTGAAGGCGTACGGCAGGTCCCGCGCGAGCACGTTGCCCTCGCGCTCATCGGCCATCTTGACGTAGCCACCCATCGGCACTGCAGAGAGGGCCCATTCGGTTCCGCCGGGACGGAACCGGCGCGACCACAGCACCCGGCCGAATCCAACCGAGAAGCGCAGAACTTTCACGCCGGCGAGACGGGCGATACCGTAGTGGCCAAGCTCGTGGATAACGATGAGCAGGCCCAGCGTCAGCACAAAATAGAGAATTTTCTGCAGGATGTCCATTCAGCCTAGTGCTCCGGCTGCGCGACGGCCGGCGCCGCGCAACCCCGTTCGGCGAGCCCACGACTGCCGCGTGCTCGCATGGTGTCGCCTCATGATGACCCAAAAAGACCGCGGGTGCACGGTGTCACGCTGGCTGCGTCGTGGCGCGCGCACGGCCAATCCAGGCGCGGGTGGCCGAGCGCGCGAGCGCATCGGCCTCGAGGGCGTCGGCCAGTGCTTCGACCGCACGCACGGCGACGCGTTCGAGCGCCTCCTCGCAGGCACGGCCGATATCGACGTAGCGCAACTCGCCCTCCAGGAATGCAGCGACCGCGACCTCGTTGGCGGCATTGAGGATGGCGGGCGCCGTGCCCCCCGCCTCGAGGGCTCGATACGCGAGCGCGAGGCAGGGAAACCGGCGCGGGTCGGGCGCCTCGAAGGTCAGCCGGCCCAGCGTCGCGAGGTCGAGCGGTCGTACGCCGCTGGCGACACGCTGGGGATAAGCAAGAGCATGGGCGATCGGCGTACGCATGTCGGGATGGCCGAGCTGGGCGAGCATCGACCCATCGACGTAATGGACCAGGGAATGGACCACGCTCTCGGGGTGAATGACCACCTCGATAGCAACCCGCGGGGCGCCGAACAGCCAGTGCGCCTCGATGACTTCCAGGCCCTTGTTCATCATCGTCGCCGAATCGACGCTGATCTTGCGTCCCATGACCCAGTTGGGATGCGCACAAGCTTCGTCGGGCGTCACCGCCTGCAGCGATTCCACGGACCGATCGCGAAAGGGCCCACCCGACGCCGTGAGGATGATGCGCGCGACACCGGCCGCCGCCGGATCGCCGGCGTAGTCCGGCGGCAGGCACTGGAAGATCGCGTTGTGCTCGCTGTCGATCGGGAGCAGGGTGGCACCGCCGTCGCGCACCGCTGCCATGAACGCCGCGCCGCCGATCACCAGCGCTTCCTTGTTGGCAAGCAGAATGGTCTTGCCGGCACGCGCGGCGGCAAGTGTGGGTTCGAGCCCCGCAGCACCCGCGATCGCGGCAAGCACGATGTCGCTCTCGGGCAGGGTCGCGGCGGTGGTGAGACCCTGCGGACCGGCGAGCACGTCGGTCTCGCAACCTTCGGTGGAGAGCCGGTCCGCCAGTGCCCGGGCCGCCTCGGCATCGAGCAGCGCAGCGACCCGTGGGCGGAAGCGTAGGCAGAGCTCAGCGAGCTTTTGCCACTGGTTGCGCGCGGTGAGGGCCACGACGCGATAACGTTGCGGATGCCGGGTGACGACATTGAGCGTCGACTCGCCGATCGACCCGGTTGCTCCCAGCAGGCTGATGCCGCGCCGCGTCGTGGTCATGCAAGCAGCACTGCCGCGACCGCGAACGGCGGCATCGCGGCGAGCAGCGCGTCGATGCGATCGAGCACGCCTCCATGGCCGGGCAGGATCCGACCGCTGTCCTTGACGCCGGCCTGCCGCTTCATGAGGGATTCGAACAGGTCGCCGCACACCGAGACTCCCGCGACGGCCACCGCCAGCAGCACCCAGCCGACGACGGGCATCGCCGTCGCGAGCGCGCCGGACGACGACGCGACCAGCAGCGCGGCATACAGCGCCACCGCCAACACCGCACCGGCAACACCCTCCCAAGTCTTGCCCGGGCTGATAGCCGGCGCAAGCTTGTGCCGCCCGAAGGCCCGACCGGAGAAGTATGCGGCGGTGTCGGCGATCCAGACCACGGCCATGGCCGCCAGCACCCGCCATGGCGACTGCGCCTGCATCGCGACGATCGCGACCCAGGTGGCAAGGAGCACCACCCAGCCGACCGCCGCGGCCACGAACGCCGAGCGCATGCGCCACTGGCCGCGCAGCCAGAATGGAACCACGGCAAGCCAGAACGTCGTGGCGGCACCGCACACCAACACGACGACCAGCGTGGGCCAACCACCCTCGAAACCGAATGCCGGCAGCCAGAGCAGTGCCAGTGCGCTCGCCCCCGTGACCGCGACGAAGGCCCCACGCGGCACTCCGCGCAGCGCCGTGAGCGTCGCCCACTCCCAGGCGGCGATGGCGATCACCAGAGTCGTGGCGAGGCCCCAGCCACGCGGCGGCAGCAGGAAAAGTCCGGCGAGCACGAGCGGCACCAGTACCGCGGCCGTGAGGATGCGCGTTGCCAGCATATCTAGGGTCGGGCCCGCACACAGACCCAGGACAACGCGCGAATCGCGCCCCTGCGGCCGGCGCTCAGGGTCCGGTCCCCATCGCGGCCTGCACCTGCTCGCTGGTACGTCCGAACCGCCGCTCGCGCTGGCGATACCAGCCGACGGCGGAATCGAGCGCCGTCGCGTCGAAGTCCGGCCAAAGGAGATCGGTGAAATAGAGCTCGGTATAGGCAAGCTGCCAGAGCAGAAAATTCGATACTCGCTGCTCGCCGCCCGTCCGGATGAAAAGATCGGGCTCTGGAGCGTAGGCCATCGCCAGATACGGCTCGATGGCCTCGGGTGCGACCGGCGCCGACGCCTGTAGTGCCTCTGGATGCTGGGCGAAATAACGCTGCGCTGCCTGGGAGACGTCCCAGCGGCCGCCATAATTGGCCGCCACCGTGAGGGTCAGGCCCCGATGGTCGGCAGTCAATTGCTGCGCCGCCTCGATCAGATCGCAAATTCTTTCGTCGAAGCGAGACAGATCGCCGACAACGCGAAAGCGGATGCCGTTGCGATGCAGATTGGCGACCTCCTGCTCGAGCGCACGCATGAAGAGCTCCATGAGGATGGACACCTCGTCCTCCGGACGCCGCCAGTTCTCGCTCGAAAAGGCAAACAGGGTCAGGAACCCGATGCCGCGCTCGCCACACGCTTTGACGATCGCCCGGACGGCTTCCACTCCGCGACGATGCCCGGCGACGCGCGGCAGGTGGCGCCGCTTCGCCCAGCGGCCGTTGCCGTCCATGATGATGGCGACATGCCGCGGCATGACGGCGCGCTCGGGTATGTCGCGGATCGAGCTCTTGAACACTGTGCGATGCCGTCGACGCAGTTCCGGATGTCTGACGCGAAGGGCGCGTCAGATCGCCATGAGATCGGCTTCCTTGCCGGCAAGCTGCTTGTCGATCTCGGCAATGTAGCGGTCGGTGAGCTTCTGAATGTCATCCTGAGCCCGCCGCTCGTCGTCCTCCGAAACCTCCTTGTCCTTGAGCAGCTTCTTAAGATGCTCGTTGCCGTCGCGGCGGATGTTGCGGACCGCGACGCGTGCGTTCTCGGCTTCGTGGCGGACGACCTTGATGAGATCACGCCGGCGTTCCTCGGTGAGCGGCGGCATCGGAATGCGGATCACCTCACCCGCGGTGGCCGGGTTGACGCCCAAGTCGGAATCGCGAATCGCCTTCTCCACCACCGGGACCATTTTTTTGTCGAACGGCTGGACGGTGATGGTCCGGGCATCGGCCAGGGTGATGTTCGCAACCTGGTTGATGGGCATCGAGGAGCCGTAGTAGTCGACGTGCAAGTGATCGAGAAGGCCCACGTGCGCCCGGCCGGTCCGGACCTTGCCGAAGTCGTTCTTCAGCGTCTCCACGGACTTGCCCATCTTCTGCTCGGCGGCTTTCTTGACGTCAGCGATCATGACCTCTCTCCTGATGCACGGTGTGCTGCGATCCTGTGCGTAGCTGCGACATGCCGCGCGCCGGCGTCCCGCGCTAGCAATGTACCAACGTGCCCTCGTCCGCACCGAGCACCACGCGCTTGAGCGACCCTGGCGAGAAGATCGAGAACACCTTGAGCAGCATCTTCTGATCGCGACACAGCGCCAGCGCGGTCGCGTCCATCACCCGCAGATTCTTGACGATCGCCTCGTCGAAAGTGAGATCGGAATAGCGCTTCGCCGTGGCATCGGTCTTGGGGTCCGCTGTGTATACGCCGTCGACCTTGGTCGCTTTGAGTACGATGTCTACGCCCATCTCCCGACCGCGCAGCGCCGCGGCGGTATCGGTGGTGAAGAACGGGTTGCCCGTGCCGGCGGCGAAGATCACCACCTTGTTCTCCTCGAGATGCCGAAGGGCCCGACCGCGGATATAGGGCTCGGCGACCTGGTCGATGCGCAGCGCCGATTGCACACGGGATTGCACGCCGGCGCGGCGCAGCGCGTCCTGCAGCGCGAGGGCGTTCATCAAGGTGGCAAGCATGCCCATGTAATCGGCCGTGGCGCGGTCCATCCCGGCGGCGCCGGGCGCGACGCCGCGGAAGATGTTGCCACCCCCGATCACGATCGCGACCTGCACCGGCAAGCGTACGACCTCGGCGATCTCCGCCACGATCCGGTCGATCACTTCGCGGTTGATGCCATAGGGGTCGTCGCCCATCAACGCCTCCCCGGATAGCTTGAGCAGAATCCGTCGATAGGCAGGCGTCAGCGCAGCCGGCGCCACCGCGGCGGGTGGTGTAGCGGCGGTGACTACAGAAGCGTGCGGGGTCACAGTGGTGGTCATGGGTGTGCTCCCATTTCGGCGGGCGGTACGGATGGACCGGCGGCGATCAAGCCTTGGCCATCGCGGCGACTTCAGCGGCGAAATCGTCCTTGCGCTTCTCAATGCCCTCGCCGACCACGTAGAGGGCAAACCGCTGCACCGACGCCCCGTTCGCCTTGAGGTATTTCTCCACGGTGTCGTCGGGATTCTTGACGAATGGCTGGCCGAGGAGCGTGACTTCGGCAAGGTACTTGTTGATCCGGCCCTCCACCATCTTGGTCACGATTTCCGGCGGCTTGCCGCTCTCTGCCGCCTGGGCGGTGAAAATGTCGCGCTCGCGTGCGATCAGATCCGCCGGCACCTCGTCCCTCGACACGCACACCGGCCGGGTCGCCCCGGGGGCCGCCCCGGCAGCGATGTGCATCGCCACATCCTTGCCCACTGCGTCCGTTCCAGACGCGAGATCGACCAGCACGCCGATGCGCCCACCACCGTGCAGGTACTGCGCCAGCTTCCCTTGGCTGTCCATGCGGACGAAGCGGCGAATCGACACGTTCTCGCCGAGTTTTTGCACGAGCGCCTGGCGCACGCTCTCGACCGTGCCGCTGTCCAGCTTGGCGTCGTTCAGGGCCGCGACATCCGTGGGATCGAAATCGGCCACCGCTTGCGCGAGACAACGCGCGAAGGCGACGAAATCGTCGTTGCGCGACACGAAGTCGGTTTCGCAGTTGACCTCGACCAGCGCGCCCGACTTGGCATCGGCACCAAGGTGTGCGCCGATGATGCCTTCGGCCGTGACGCGGCCCGCCGCCTTGGAGGCCTTGGCACCACTCTTGATTCTGAGAAGCGCCTCGGCCTTCGCCAGGTCACCCCCCGTCTCGACCAGGGCCTTCTTGCACTCCATCATGCCCAGCCCGGTGCGCTGGCGAAGATCCATCACCATGCTCGCGGAAATGTCCGCCATGTCCTGTGTGCTCCTGTTACCTGATTCGTCGGGAGGCGTGGGTCAACGCTTGCGGCGCGCACGCTCCATGGACCGCAGATCCTTCGTCATCGGCGCGGCGAGCGCGGAAGTCGCCGCCCCTGCGGCCCGCCGTCAGGCCGTTCCGTCGGCCCGCCGTCAGGCCGTTCCTTCGGCCCGGACTTCCACGAACTCGTCACCGCCCTGCACGATCTCCTGAATGACCTGGCTGCGGCCTTCGAGGACAGCATCGGCGGCGCCCCGGGCGTACAGGCGGATCGCGCGGCTGGAGTCGTCGTTGCCGGGAATGATGTGGGCGATACCTTCCGGCGAATGGTTGGTGTCCACCACCGCGACGATCGGAATGCCAAGCTTCTTCGCTTCCGTGATCGCGATCTTGTGATAGCCGACGTCAATGACGAACAACGCGTCGGGCAGGCCGTTGAGCTCCTTGATGCCACCAAGGCTCTTGTTGAGCTTGTCGAGCTCGCGCTGGAGCGTCAGCGCCTCGCGCTTGTTCATCTTCTCGAAGGTGCCATCCACGTGCATCTGATCGAGGTCCTTGAGGCGCTTGATCGACACCTTCACCGTCTTGAAGTTGGTCAGCATGCCACCCAGCCAGCGGGAGTCGACGAAAGGCATGCTGCAGCGACGCGCTTCCTCGGCAAGTATGTCGCGCGCCTGGCGCTTGGTGCCGACGAACAGGATGGTGCCCTTGTTGGCGGCGAGCTGGCGGACGTACTGCATCGCTTCCTGGTAGAGCTGCATCGTCTTCTCGAGATTGACGATGTGAATCTTGTTGCGCTGGCCGAAGATATAGTCGGCCATCTTCGGGTTCCAGTACCGGGTCTGGTGTCCGAAATGGACCCCGGCTTCCAACATTTGACGCATGGTGACGGACATGAAGTACTCCATATCAGGGTTGGTCCACGGTCCGCATGTCGGCTCGGCTCGGCCGCGCCTGGATTTCTGGCGCGACGCTAGCCGGGCACCCTGACGTGCGCGGGCCTGCGAATTCGCCCGGTAACGCCCGATGTTGCGAGTCCGCGCCCCGAGTCAAGGGGGAACGCGAATGCGCCAGTCGAGCCGTAGCCGAGCTAACATAGGATTTTAGCAGTTTTGCCGTCTCACCGTGCGGGTGCAACTCCCGCAACCTATTCGGACCTGTATTGACCACTGCGCCCCCCGCCCAATGACGCTCATTCGATCCGCTTCCTTGCCTACGGCCGAGCCCGGCCATGTGCCGACGCTTTCCACTGGCTTCATCTGCGATCTCTCGCCATTTGGCATCATTCGCATCGAAGGGGAGGACGCGCTCGGCTTCCTGCAAGGGCAGCTTTCTAACGACGTAAGGCGCCTCTCAACGGGTGGCTGGCAGCACACGACCTACAACTCGCCCAAGGGCCGGGTGCTCGCCAATTTCATGCTGTGGCTGGACGGCGACGCCTACCGCGCGCTCTTGCCCGCGGAGTTACTGGAGCCGGTGAGAAAGCGTCTGGCGATGTTCGTGCTGCGCTCGAAGGTAACCTTGGTGGATGACACGGCCGTTTTCCGGCGCTGGGGACGTGCCGGTCCCGGCGCGACCGACGCGGTCCGCGCCGCGCTGGGCGATGCGCCCGCCGCAGGCGCGGTGCTGCGCACGCCGCGGGGCCACGCCCTGGGCCTGGCAGCGGACCGGTACATCATCCTAGGACCCGAGGACGCCGCCGACGCGCTGGAAGCGGTCCTTGCCCAGGACGCGCAGCGTGCCGGCTTCGACACCTGGGCGTGGCTGCAGATTCGCGCCGGCGTACCCGCGATCACGGCCGCCACCCAGGACCTATTCATCTTGCAGACGGCCAATCTCGATGTGCTGGGCGGCGTGAGCTTCGACAAGGGGTGCTACACCGGCCAGGAGATCGTCGCCCGCATGCAGTACCTCGGTCGACTGAAGGAGCGGCTCTACGCCTGGCATGCCGAGGTGGCGGTTGCAACCGGCGATCGACTCTTCAGCCCGGTATTCGGCGAACAGGCATGCGGAACCGTGGTCAACGTGGCGCATGACCCGCAGGGCGGGCGCGACCTCCTGGCGGTGATGCAAGTGGCCGCCGCGGAAGCGGGCGAGGTGCGCGTGGGCGGGCTGGATGGTCCGACGCTTACGCCGCTGCCGCTGCCCTACGCTGTTCCAGCGGCGGTGGCCCCGCCGCGACGCCTCGCGTGAGTGAGACGGAGCAGCCCGGCGCCGCCACCGTGTACGTGTACTACCGCGTGACCGGGGCGGGCGCAGAATCGGCCACGATCGCGGATTCGGACACTGTCGCGACGGTGGCCACCGTCGTGGCCACGCTGCTGCGCGACGTCGAGCACGCCACCGGGATCGCCGGCAGCCTCATGCGCAGGCGCGACGATGCGACGACGTGGATGGAAGTGTTCGCCCCCGTCACCGACGTCGACGGCTTTCTGCTGGCACTCGCCGGTTGCGAAGCGCGCGCGGGCATCGCCGCACTGGTCGAAGATGGCAGGCGTAGGCGCGAATGCTTCGTCCCGCTCGCCGTTCGCTGAACGCCACGCCTCATGTGCCTCGCCGTCGTTGCGCTCGACGCCCATCCTGTCTACGCGACCGTGATCGTCGCTAATCGCGACGAGTTCCACGCGCGCGCCGCCCTGCCCGCGCACTGGTGGTCCGAAGGTTTCCTCGCCGGCCGAGACGTGCCCGGCGGCGGCACGTGGCTCGGCGTCACCCGCGCCGGCCGCTGGGGCTTCCTCACCAACGTGCGCGAATCCGCGTGGCGCGACCCCGACGCACCGAGCCGCGGGGCACTGGTTACTGACGTGCTGACCGCCGTCGATCCACCCATGCGGACACTCGCGGCCATTGCCGCCGAGGCCGGCGCCTTCAACGGATTCAACCTGCTCGCCGGTCACGGCGGCGAAGCCGGCTGGTACTCCAATCGCTCCCCGGCGCCGCTTCCGCTCGTCGGTGGACTGCACGGCATTTCCAACGCCGCCCTCGATACGCCGTGGCCCAAGGTCGTCGGCACGCGGGCCGCCGTCGCGGCCTGGTGCGCGGCCGGTACGCAGGACACCGAGGCTCTGTTCGTTGCGCTGACGGTCAAAGCCATCGCCCCGGACGACGTCTTGCCAATGACCGGAGTCACCCTCGAATGGGAACGCCGGCTGTCGGCGCCGTTCATCGTCAGTGCCGATTACGGAACGCGGTGCTCGACCGTGCTGCTGCTCGGTCGTGACGGCGAGGCGCAGTTCGAGGAGCGCGCCTTCGACCCCGCCGGCGAACTCGTCAACGTCGCGCGCGAGCGCTTTACCATGGTCCGCTGACGGTCAGGCCAAAGGGCGTTGCATGGCCTGGTGCGGAATGCCCGCCTCCATGAAGGTCGGTCCCAGCGGGACGAATCCATGGCGGCGGTAGAAGTCGACGGCGTGGGTCTGTGCGTTCAGGACGACGCTGGATTCGCCACGGTGCCGAGCAAGATCGACGAGATGCACCAGCAGCGCGCCGCCCACCCCACGTCCACGCCACGGACGCAGCACCGCCATGCGGCCGATGTGGCCGTCGGGCAACAGCCGCCCGCACCCGACGGCGGTGCCATCGCTCGCCACAGCGAGGGCGTGCACGCATCGCGCATCGATCCCGTCCCATTCCAGCGTCGCCGGGACGCCCTGCTCCACCACGAACACGTCGTGTCGCAACGACTGCAGCAAGTCCGCGTCCTCCGGCCATCGGGCGGTCCGCACGGCGAACGCGGTGGTCACGTTGCCCGGTCCCTAGACATGGGGCGTGGTGAGCACCAGGCGCGCCGCGCCGCCGCGCACCGTGAGGGCGCAGCGGCCGCCGACCGGGAGTGTCAACTTGTCGCGGCAATGCCCGAATGCGAGGCCGGTGAAGACCGGCACCCCGAATCGGCTGCGGGCCGTGTCGACCACGCTCGAAAGGTCGAAGCCATTGTCGTTGGGTGCCGACTCATAGCCGTTGAACGTGCCGAGCAGCACCGCTCGTTGCCGGCCCAGGACGCCGGCGTGGTGCAACTGGTAGAGCATGCGCTCGATGCGATAGGGCTGCTCGGCGATGTCCTCGAGGAACAGCATTCCGCCCTCGGTGCGCGGCAGGTGGGGCGTACCGACCAGACTGGCGATGAGCGAGAGATTGCCGCCCCATAGCGTTCCTTCACCCGCGAAGTCGGGACCATCGAGGGGGCATTCGACCGTGTCGACGCCCTCGTCCATCATCCGGGCGAAATGATCGAGGGTGAAAGGCGACGGCGCCTCGGCACCGAAGTCGTAGCTCGCCATCGGACCTGCATACGTGACCATGCCGGCATGCGCGAGCGCCGCCATCTGGAAGGCGGTGAAATCGCTGTGCCCGACCCAGCGCTTCTGCGCCGTCGCGATGGTGGGAAAGTCGATATGCTCCAGGAGCCGGGACCAGCCATAGCCGCCGCGGGCGGCGATGGCCACGTCGATCCCGGGGTCGACCACTATGCGCCGGATCGCGGCGAGGCGCGCCTGGTCGTCGCCCGCGAAGCGCAGCCAACGATCGGCGCAGCTAGGGTCGACGGTGACACGATGGCCCATGGCCGAGAGGCGCGCGCGCGCCCGTTCGATCGCGCCGGGATCGGGGACGTAGCCCGCCGGCGCGTAAATGCCGATGCCGAGACTACGCGTGGTCATTGGTTACCCTCCCCCAGGCTTGCCCACGGCGTGGGCTGCGCACCCCCCTCCCCAGGAGGGGGCGAGCGCCTTGGGACGGCCCGGCGGCGCTCATGTGGTCTGATCCGGCCCGGGCTGCGTACGACGCGCGGCGAAGAAAGCGCTCAACAGCGCGCCGCATTCCACTCCACGCACGCCTGCCGTCACGGTGGCGTGATGGTTAAGGCGCTGCTCCGCGAATAGATCGAGCACCGAGCCGCAGGCGCCGGTCTTGGGGTCGGCCGCACCGTACACGACCCGCGCGATGCGGGCGTGCATGATCACGCCGGCACACATCACGCACGGCTCCAGGGTGACGTACAGGGTAGAGCCCGGCAGCCGGTAGTTG
>JBDSND010000134.1:0-7306 GCA_039915505.1 Casimicrobiaceae bacterium | reverse complement strand
AGCGGCTGCTGCCGCGGGCGCTCAGCCGACGGCCTCGCCTGCCGACGCCTCCCGCGACGTGGACGTCGTCCTGCTCAACCTGCCCACCACCGACGCCGTCGAAGAGGCGGTGTTCGGCGCGCAAGGGGTTGCCACCGCCTTGCGCCCACCCCAGGTCGTCGTCGATTTCTCGACCGTCGAGGTTGGACGCGGCAAAGCGCTCGCCGCCCGCCTGCGCGAGACGACCGGATGCGGCTGGATCGATGCACCGGTTTCGGGTGGACCGCCCGCATCCGGCGGCGGGACGCTGACGGTCATGGTGGGCGGCGACGCCGACGAGATCGCGCGCGTGGCGCCGCTGATGGCCGACGTGGCGGCGCGTTTCACCCACATGGGCGGCAGCGGCAGCGGACTGACGGCCAAGATGATCAACCAGCTCATCGTGGGTTGCGGCCACGCGGTGATGGCCGAGGCGCTGGTGCTCGCCGAAGCGGCCGGCATCGACGCGGCGCGCATCCCGGAGTGCCTGGCCGGCGGCCACGCCGATGGCACGCTGCTGCAGAAACTCTATCCCCGCATCGCGGCGCGCGATTTCGCACCCCAGGGCTACGCCCGCCAGCTCCTGAAGGACCTGGAAATGGTCAACGCGCTGGCCGGTTCGCTCAAGGCGCCGGTGCCGATGGCTGGCGAGGCGTTGTCGCTATACCGCATGCTCATTCGCCGTGGCTACGCCGAGCTCGATACCGGCGCCGTTTTCAAGCTTTACGAACGCGACGCCTAGACGCGTACGTCGACGCAACCAACGGGCGCCGAGCCCGATCACGAGGAGGAAACACCATGAAGTCTCGCCCAGGCCTGATGCTCCAAGCCGTCATGCTGGCCGCCGCGCTGCTGTCGCCGTCTGCCCACGCCCAGATCAAGCTGCGCTACGCCCACGTCGGCGTCGCCAATGCCCCGCAAACGCTGTATGCCGACGAGGTCGCCAAGCTCGTGAAGGAGCGCACCAACGGCCGGATTGAGATCCAGGTGTTCCCCAACTCGCAGCTCGGCGGGGTGGGGGAGCTCGTCGACGGCGTGAAGTCCGGTGCGATCTCGATGGGCCACCACGATTTCGCCTCGCTCGGCAAGATCGTGTCGACGACGGCGGTGTTCAACACGCCTTTCGTCTACCGCGATGCCGCGCACGCGATGCGCGCCACCGACCCGCGCCAGTCCCCGGCCCTGGAGAAGATTAACCAGGAGCTGGTCGAGAAGGGCGGCATGCGCATCGTCGCGAGTCTCTTCCAGGGCACGCGGGAGCTGACCTCGAAGGAGAAGGTGCTCGCGCCCAAGGATATGCAGGGTAAGAAGTACCGGGGCGTGCCGATCAAGCTGTGGTCGTCGATGCTCACCGGGATGGGCGCCGTGGCGACGCCGGTCGAAGTCTCGGAGCTCGCCACCGCGCTCGCGACCGGCCTGGTGGTCGGCCAGGAAAACCCACTGCCGAACATCTACAACCTCAAGCTCTACGAGGTGCAGAAGTACGTGATGATGACCAATCACATGCAGTCGGTACTGGCGGTGTTCGTCAACGAGAAGGCGTGGCAGGCCATTCCCGCCGCCGACCGCAAGATCATGCAGGACACGATGATGGAAGTCGGCATGAAGACCCTCGATTGGGACCGCGATACCGCCGCCAAGTACCGCAAGGACCTGGAAGCCAAGGGCATGGTGTTCGTGGAGGAGAAGGATGGTCTCGACGTTGAGGCCTTCCGCAAGGCGGTGCTCGCGCAAGTCGGGAAGGACTTCCCCGACTGGACGGGCTACATCGAGCAGATCCGCGCCGTTAAGTAACTGCACGCGGGCATGATCGCCTCGACATGGGCATGATCCGCACCCGGCACGGGCGATCCCCGCAGCCCACGCAGTGCGCAGGCCTGGGGGAGGTTAGGGCATGACACCGCTCGCGGTGGTGCGTGCCGCGGTGCGTTGGATCAGCCTGTTGCTGCTGGCCGCGCTGGTGATCACGCCGCTCGCGCAGATCACCATGCGCGGCATTTTCAACGTGCCGATGTCGGGCGCCGAGGAGCTCGCCCGCTATTTCCTGATCTGCATGACGTTCCTCGCCGCGTCCTACGTGACCGAGCAGGGCGGGCAGATCAGGATGGAGGAGTTCCAGAGCCTGTTGCCGCCCCGCGCGCGTTGGGTGCTGCAGCTTTGCATCGAGCTCGCCGGAGCGCTGATGTTCGCAACTCTGTTCGTCGCAGCAATCGTCACGATCGCCGGCAACCTCCAAAACCAGACCGCCACCCTGGAGATGCCCTTCTGGCTGTTCATGGGGCCGTTGGCGGTGGGCGCGCTGCTGCTCGTCGTCGAGACCCTGGCGATGCTGCTGCATACGTGGCGGCGCCGCCGCCCGGAAGACAAGAAGACGGTCCTCACCTGAAGGCCCCGGATGGAAGGTTTCCTGGTCGTCCTCGCGTTCCTGATCCTGTTCGTGCTGGGGTTCCCGGTCGTGCTGGCGATCGGAATCCCCTGCATCGTCTACATCTTTGCCAAGGGCCTGCCGATCGACCTGGTTGCCCAACGGACGCTGTACGCGCTCGATTCATTCCCCTTGGTCGCGGTGCCGGTGTTCCTGTTCGTGGGCAGTCTGATGAACAGTGCCGGAATCTCGCGCTACATCTACAAGTTCGCCGATACCGCGGTCGGCCGGCTGCCCGGCGGGCTCGCCCAGGTCAACATCTTCGGCAGCCTGATCTTTGCCGGCATGTCCGGCTCGGCGCTGGCGGATATCGGCGGCATTGGTCGGATCGAGATCGACGCGATGCGGACGAAGGGATTTTCCGGACCCTTCGCCGCGGCGGTCACGAGCTCGTCGGCGATCGTCGGCCCGATCTTCCCGCCTTCGATTCCGCTGATCATCTACGGCACCGTAACCGGTGTTTCCGTGATCCAACTCCTGCTGGGTGGCATCCTGCCGGGCCTGCTCTGCGTGGCGATGCTGATGCTCATGACGGGCTGGCTGGCGCTGCGCCGCGGCTATCCGCGCACCGAGCGCTGGCCAAACCGGCACGAGCTGTGGCGGGATTTCAAGCCGGCGTTCCCGGCGATCGTCGCGCCGCTCATTCTGATCGTGGGCATGCTGCTCGGCTGGTTCACGCCAACCGAGATCGCCTCCGTCACGGTGCTGTATGCAGTGCTGATCAGCAGCCTCTTTTACCGTGAGCTGACATGGCGAGGCGTGCTCGATGCCGCCTACGAGACCTTGCGGGCGTCGGCGGGCATCCTGCTGATCGTCGCCGTCGCGGCGCTGTTCGGCTGGATCCTGTCGGTCGAGGCCGTGCCGCAGAAGCTCACCGCCATGATGCTGACGATCTCGACTAATCCGATGTTCCTGCTGATGCTGGTAAACGTGCTGCTGATCGTCGTCGGCATGTTTCTCGACAGCACCACCGCGATCCTGGTGATCGCCCCGATCATCGCCAAGCCCCTGGTCGCGGCGGGTGTCGACCCGGTGCACCTCGGCATGGTGGTGGTATTCAACCTCATGATCGGGCTACTCACCCCGCCCATGGGACTGGCGCTCTTCCTGGTCGCGGACATCGCCAAGGTCACCATGAAGGAGGTACTACGCGAGATGGCGCCTTACTACGTGCCGCTCCTGGCGACGCTGTTGCTGATCACTTACGTCCCGGCGATCACGACCTGGATCCCCCGACTGGCGCTCGGACCCTGATCCTCAGAGCCCTCGAACAACCGAACATGCGGAGAGCGACTTGACTCAATCGATTGACAGGAAGCCCATCGTTGCGGTGGCCATGGGCGACCCCGCGGGCATCAGCCCCGAGCTCACGGCCAAGCTGGTCGCCCTGGACGAGGCGCGCGCAGTGGCGCGCATGATCGTGATCGCCGACCGCCGCGTGCTCGACGAAGGCGCTCGCATCGCCGGCGTGGATCTCGACGTCGACATCGTGAAATCCGTGACGGCAATTCCCGCCCACGGCGACCGCCCGGTGGTGGTCGATCTCGGCCATCTCGATCCGGCCGCGGTGCAGCGCGGGGTCGCGGCCCGCGAGGGCGGGACGTACGCACTCGCGAACTACCGTCAAGCCCTGCAACTCGTGGTCGACCACCGGGCCGAGGCGGTGTGCTTCACTCCGTTCAACAAGCAAGCCATGCGTCTCGCCGATTCGTCCTACGACGACGAGATCGGATTCACGGCTGGGGTGCTCGGTACGCATGGTCCGGCCACCGAGTTCAACGTGCTCGAGGGACTCTGGAATGCGCGGGTCACCTCGCACGTGCCGCTGCGCGACGTCGCGTCGCTGCTGACCATCGACGGCATCGTCGCCGCGATCGGACTCGCCGCCGACGCGCTGCGCGCCGCTGGCTTCAATCCACCCCGTATCGGTGTCGCGGCGCTGAATCCGCACGCGGGCGACGGCGGCAACTTCGGCAACGAGGAGATCGATATCATCGCGCCTGCGGTCAAGAAGGCGCAGCGTGAGGGCGTCACGATCGAAGGGCCCTACCCGGCGGATACCGTGTTCGTGCGCGCCAAGGGTGGCCAGTTCGACGCCGTGATGACCATGTATCACGACCAGGGGCAGATCGCGATGAAGCTCATGGGATTTGATCGCGGCGTCACCCTGCTCGGCGGATTTCCGTTCCCGATCTGCACTCCAGCGCATGGCACGGCGTACGACATCGCCGGCAAGGGGGTCGCCAACCTCGGCGCGACCCGCGCGGCGCTGCTGCTCGCGGTCGACATGGCGCAGCGGAGTGGCGCTGCCAAGGCGCAGATCTAGAAATGCACCTGGATGATAGGCTGGGCGCTGCGCTGTGGAAATCCGCGAAAGACGAGACCCGCACGCTCATGGCAACGTGGCGTTAGTCGACGACGATGGGTCCGTTTTTCTGGTCGCGCCGATTCCAGCCAACCGGCGGCACGCACTTCAATTTTTGGGAGCGCGGCGCGATCGCGCACTCACCGGGGTGCCTGCTGACGCGCGAGACCGACCGCTGCGGGATCGTCAGTCAGCCAGCTCGTGAAAGTAACTTCGCAACCGTGCTCGTGCCGCAAGACCAGAATCCAGTTCTCGACAATTGATCACCGCGAGCCGAAATCCACCCGAAGGTTGGGCGTGCAGCTGCGGATCGCGATCCTCGTGAAAGGCGATCTGCACGCTCGACACGCCGGGCGTGCCGAGCAGCGCGTCGACGAGCGATGGAGGCGGATGACGGTAGCGTGATGGGGGACCGAACAGGGCGACGCTGAACCCCGCTAAGCGGCGCTGTTCAGGCAGAAGCCATCGTCCCCGCGCATACAAGTCGACCACCGCCGTGATCCAGTCGTTGCCGTAGAGATCCGGCCATTGGTCGGTGAGGCGTAAGTGCACCTCGATGATCATGCCGCCGATGGTTTCCAGATTCACCATCCCGGTGTAGCCGGCGAGGTGCGCGCGAATCCATGCGTGCAGGCGCAACCGAAGACCCGTCTCGGGCGCGACTCCGACGATCCAGTAGTCGAACGTTCCCCCTGCGGCGGGGAGTCCGTGCGCGTGGCACCACCACCGCGGCTCGCCAGCCACCACCGCGACGTCGGTGCTGAGATGGTCGCCTTGCAACAAGGTCGTCCACATGTGCCCGGGCGTGTGCAGCCGTTCGTACTCCGCGGGCGAGGCGATCGTCCGCGCGCCCAAGCCCATGCCCTTGAGATTGACGATGGGCTTGGAGAAGACCGGGAACGCAGGAGGCGCGGTCCCGTGCGGGCCGGCTGGGATCCCCTGGCTTGCCGCGATCATGATCCGGTCGTAAACCCAGCGGTGCACGGGATTCCAGGCCCACGCATCGCTATCCTCGGTCGGAATCCTAACGTCGTCGGGACAACGGACGCCAGCGAAGTACTGGACGCGCCAGGGATCGATTTCGCAGATGGGCACGGGGCGCTGGCATGGAAACGTCGAGGCTAACGTCGGCCTCAAGCGGAGCGTTACTGTGCCTGATCGTCTAATGCCTGCAAAGCCTGGACGCGCATCGTAACGGTTCTGCCGGCGCCGTTCAGGGCTGTGCAAGTCCCCGGCCAACCCGGTGACAGCCTGTCGGCGGCGTCGCTATGCGGGAGGACGGGATCGACCGGGTGCCCGGTACCGTATCGTTCCCGCAAGGATGCGTGTCCGATGGGGTCTGCGCCGGTCACTTGGAACCGGTGCGAATCCTGGCGAGCACGCCATCCAGTGCCTCGCGGCAGGCGTCGAAGACGCCGGCTTGCGTGAGTTGGGTGGCGCATTGCTCGTTAAGACCGCCCTTAGTCGCGAATTCCTCGGCGAGCTTGCCGAAGGGCAGGTCCGTGGTCTGGGGCACGCGTCCGAGGCCATCGAACAACATCGCCATGTAGCCCCGGGCCGCGGCGGCATCGATGCCGTTGGCTACGAGCCACGCGACGAGTGATTCCTGCAGGCGGAAATAAGTCGCCATCACCGACGTCGATGCCCACAGTGCCTGAAGCTCGGCCTCGGACGACGCTTCGACGACCATGCCCAGCCGTTCGAAGATCGACGCGGCGGCCCCGCCCGCCGGGTAGATTGCGGTGGGGCCGCAATGGAACGCGACGAGGGGCAGCGGAACTGCGCAGGTGATTTCGGTCGCTGGGCTAACCAAATTCGCGATTCGATCCTGAGAAAAAGTGGCGATGAGACTAACCACTTGGTGATTCTCCCGGAACGTGAGCGACTGCAGCACCTCTGCGGCAACCTGGGGTCGCACGGCAAGGACCACCACGTCGCTGCCGTCGACCATCGCCTGGTTCGAGCTTGCCACGTGGACCTGTGCGAACATTGCCGCGAGGTGCCGCGAGATCCCCTCGCTGCGTGGAGACAGCACGATGGGGCAACACAGGTATCCGTCCGTGCATAGGCCAGTGACGATCGCCGAGGTGATCGTGCCCGTGCCGAGAAATCCAAGACTCAGCCCAGATAGGTTAGACGACATCGGCTTATTGCCTCCGAAACGATGGCGAGAGGTCGTCGAGCTCGGCAACGCCGCAAAGCACCGCGGTATTAGTGTACCGCGGTGGGGAACGTCGGTTCGGTCCGCGGGTGGATTCCGGTACAAACGGCGTGAACGTTTTAGCTAAAAATAGTGCGATTTGTATGTGTATTTGCTAAGGCACTTTTTTGTTACGCATCGCGCGCCGCGGTCACGTCGGGCTTCTTCCAATTGGATCGAGGGATAACCTCCTGAGAGCTCACGCCTAGCGCCGGACAGGCAGGATCATGACGGCGATGCCTGCCAGCGGAATCACCGCAAGTACGGCGAATGCTGCCCGGTACGAGCCGCCATGGGT
>JBDSND010000122.1:0-16077 GCA_039915505.1 Casimicrobiaceae bacterium | reverse complement strand
GGCATCCTCGAATTCGACGTCGACGACAGGACGAAGAGTTGGATGGGGGGAAAGCGTGGGGCCGCGATGCGTGGCCGCGGCCGACCCGTCGGCCGGGATCGGCGCGGGCGCGGAGGTTCGCATCGTCCAGCCGAGCGCGATCAGCGCCGAGAGAACCAGCAGTGCGAGGAAGACGATGCCGATCCGACGCGACCCTCGCCCGGCGTTTGCGGAGGCATTGCCTGACTCTGGCGCGCTCATGCTGCTGCTCCTCTCGCATCCGGCGTATTGCCACCCGGGCCGCCCACAGCGTTTTCACCGCCGCTGCCACGAAGGGCAACGTACACACGGGGGGCGTGATCGATCATAGTCAGTAGTAGGCGCATAACGCAGTCAGCCGATCCGGCCCAGGATCGGAAACGTGCTCAGCAGCCAGTAGGCCATGGCACTGAGTTGGCCGGTCAGCATGGCGAGGCCGACGACCACCATGATTCCCCCGGCGACGGCGTGCAACCGGCGGCCGAAATTGCGCAACCGCCGCAGCCGGGCCAGCGCGGTGTCGACGAAGAATGCGACCGCGATAAATGGCAGCCCGAGACCCACCGAGTACGCGAGCAGCAGACGCACGCCCGCTCCCGCTTCCGACTGCGTGGCGCTTAGCGTGAGAATCCCGCCGAGGATTGGGCCGATGCACGGCGTCCAGCCGAAGGCGAAGGCGAGCCCGAGCACGAACGCGGTCCCGGGACGGCTGGCCATGCGTTCTACGCGAAAGCGGAAGTCCCGTTGCATCCAGGGAACCCAGCGGCCTGCTCCCAGCATCAGCAGTCCGAAGCCCACGACGATGACTCCGGCGATCAGGTTGGCTTCCGTCTTGTACCGCAGCAGCACGCCACTGAGCGATGAGGCACTCGCCCCCAGGATGACGAAGACGGTCGTGAAGCCGAGCACAAAGAGCGCACACAGTGCCAGACTGCGCAGACGCCGGCGCACGTCGCCCGACGATGGAGCGTCGCTGGCGCCGCCCGCCACGAAGGACAGGTATCCGGGCACGAGCGGCAGTACGCACGGCGATAGAAACGAGACGGCACCGGCCACGAGCGCCGCGGTAATGCCGATCTCGCCTGTGTTCATTGGCTATCCTCCTCTCGGCTTTTCCGTGTGCGTGAACCGCGGCCCGAAGTTCAACGCGCGAACGCGCGCATGCCGATGGCCATTCGCTGTTCATGGGTAGGCCGGTCGCCAGAGCGGCCGCCGCGCCCGAGCTTCAGAGTGCGCGGCCGCGGTCGGCGATGCGCTTCCAGCTCTTGCCGTCATCGGCGCTCACAAACACGCTCTTCTGAAACGTCGCAATGGCAAGTTCGGCGGGCCGGACTGGATTCTGGGCGATATAGGCGACCGCATCCTGGTCGAGCGGGGGCATCACCGCTTCCGTCTTTCCGCCGCTTTTCCATTCGACCCGGTACAGGTGCGCGGTGCGATCGGCAGCGCTCGCCCATAGCGTGGCGCCGTCCCGGGCGAACATGAGCGCAAGGGTTTGCATTCCCCGGGCAATGGGTCGGAAGTGGTCGCCGGCATCGGTGGAGAGAAAGAGTCCTTCGCTCGTGCCCACGGCAACGGTCTTGGCGTCGACGGGATGCACGGCGATCGCCTGCAGCCGCCCCTGCAAACCCTGAGCCTGCGCCGGTCGCCACGCAAGGCCGTCGTTGGCCGTCCAATAGAGTCCCGCCTGCGGCATTCTGGCGTTCGGACCGGTGTTGAAAACGTAGACCGCATTCGTTTCCGCGCTCGCTGCCATCAGATGGAAATCGGACTGGCCCTCGAGGCCCAGTTTGGTCCATGTCTTGCCGTTGTCATCGCTGCGGATCAGGCCGAACGGGTTGACCAGATTGGTCCCTGGCGCCGGATGGCCGCTGCTGTAGTAGCGCTTGCCGGTCGCGACGAACCCCATGTAGTCGTGCGCCGGACCCGGCGCCTTCGACCACGCGCCGTCGCGGTACACCGCCAGGCCGTGGTGACTCGGCACGACGAGTTCAGCGCCATCGTTGCTGAAGCCCAGGCCGTGGACGTGGGTCAGTGTCACGTTTTCGGCGCGCGCTCCGGTGGCGACTGCGATTAGGGTCAGGGCCAGGCAAAGGCCGCGTAGCGGTCGGGTGATGTCAAGCATCATGAGCTCCTCGTGGATTGTCGTTAGGCCGCTGCGGTTGCTTACCTAGATGTTTCACCAGTGCGACGGCGGCCAGAATCACCACCACGACCAACAGCAGGCCGAACAAGCCCATTCCGCCCATCATCCCGACCATCATCCAAACACTCCCATCCATCATCGATCCCATGGTGTCTCCTTTCGCGTTCATTGCAAGTCATCGCCCCGGGCATGGCTAGTGCGCTCCTTAGCGCAACCTAACGGAGCCATGATCACGATTGCCGCGGTGCGCGCGCCGGCCCGCCCACCTGTGCGATGGCGACTGTTCGCGGCAATCCGCCGGACGCGCGCTGTGGGCGCGCCTTGACCCACCAGCGCAGGCGCCCCGGCTCCCCTGCGCTGCAACCGACAGGATCGATCGATCCAGATGTCTCATGCCGGCTCCACCTGGAGCGATCGGGTCGGTGCGCCACGCACGAACAGCCGCCGCCGGTGGAGCAGCAGGTAGACCGTCGGAATCACGAACATGGACAACAGCGGTGCGGTGATCATTCCCCCGACCATCGGTGCCGCGATCCGGCGCATCACTTCCGAACCGGTGCCGCTGCCCCACATGATCGGCAGCAGGCCGGCGACGATCACGGCGACGGTCATGGCAATCGGGCGAACCCGCAGTGCTGCGCCTTCGACAATGGCGGCGACCAGATCGGCCGAATCCTGAAGTCGACCGCTCGCGGTTCGCGCCGCAACCGCCTCGTTGATGTAGAGCAGCATCACCACGCCGATCTCCGCCGCGACCCCGCCCAGGGCGATGAACCCCACGGCCGAGGCGATCGACATGTTGTAGCCGAGGAGGTACATCAGCCAGAAGCCGCCCGCGAGCGCGAAGGGCAGCGTTGCCATGATGAGCAGCGCGTCCGTAACCCGGCGAAACGCGAGGTAGAGCAGCACGAAAATGATCACCAGGGTGCCGGGCACCACCAGCCTCAGCTTGGCCGTCGCCCTTTCCAGGTACTCGAACTGCCCCGACCAGGCGATCGAGTAACCCGGGGGCAGCTTCACCTGCGCCGCCACCGCGCGTTGCATGTCGCGCACCGCAGAGCTCAGATCCCGGCCGTGCAGGTCGACATACACCCAGCCGGAGAGTCGCGCGTTCTCGCTCTTCAGCATCGGCGGACCCTCGGTGATGCGGATCGCGGCGACATCCCCCAGTCGGATCTGCGCCCCGCGCTCGGTCAACACCGGCAGGTCGCGAATCTTCTCTACCGAGTCGCGGATCTCGCGCGGGTAGCGTACGTTGATCGGAAAACGCTGCAGGCCCTCGATGGTCTCGCCGACGTTGTCGCCGCCGATAGCGGCCGAGACGACGCTCTGCACGTCGGCGATGTTCAGCCCATACCGGGCAGCGGCATCGCGGTGGATGGTCACGTCGATATAGCGACCGCCGGTAAGCCGCTCGGCGAAGGCGGAAGTCACTCCCGGCACGGCGCGTACTGCCTGCTCGATCTCGGCAGCGATGCGATCGATCTCCTGCAGGTTGATGCCGGCTACTTTCACCCCGACGGGACTCTTGATGCCGGTGGCCAGCATGTCGATCCGATTGCGGATCGGCGGCACCCAGATGTTGGAAAGACCGGGAACTTTCACGGCACGGTCCAGCGCTTCCACCAGCTTCTCCGGCGTCATGCCCGCGCGCCATTGGTCGCGGGGCTTGAACTGGATGGTGGTCTCGAACATTTCCAGCGGCGCCGGATCGGTGGCCGTCTCGGCGCGTCCGGCCTTGGCGAACACGCTGGCGACCTCAGGGACGGTGCGGATGAGCCGGTCGGTCTGTTGCAGGAGCTCTGCGACCTTGCCCGCGGAAATGCCCGGCAGCGCCGAGGGCATGTACAGAAGATCGCCCTCGTCGAGCGGCGGCATGAATTCCCCGCCGATGCGGCTCGCCGGCCACAGCGTCGCCGCCGCCATGGCCAGCGCGACCACCACGGTCAACAACGGCAGGCGCAACGCGCGTTGCAATAGCGGCCGGTAGACCCGGATCAGCAAGCGATTAAGCGGATTGCGCTCCTCCGCCGGGATATGGCCGCGGATGAGGTAGCCCATCAGCACGGGGACGAGGGTCACCGCGAGCCCTGCGGCGACCGCCATGGCGTAGGTCTTGGTGTAGGCGAGGGGTGCGAACAGCCGCCCTTCCTGCGCTTCGAGAGTGAACACCGGGACGAACGACAGGGTGATGATGAGCAGCGAGAAAAAGAGCGCCGGTCCGACTTGCACCGCTGCCGTCTCGATCACCCGCCAGCGGGTGGCATTGTCGAGGATCGTTCCCGGATGTGCCGTGTGCCAGGCTTCGAGATGCTTGTGGGCATTTTCGATCATCACCACTGCGGCGTCGACCATCGCTCCGATGGCGATCGCGATGCCGCCCAGGGACATGATGTTGGCATTCACGCCCTGGTAGTGCATCACGATGAACGCCATCAGCACACCTAGCGGCAGGGATACGATGGCGACCAGCGCCGAGCGCAGGTGGAACAGGAAGACCAGGCACACCAGGGCGACGACGATGAATTCCTCGAGGAGCTTGCTCTGCAGGTTGTCGATCGCACGCCGGATCAGATTGGACCGGTCGTAGGTAGGCACGATCTCGACTCCCGGCGGGAGGCTGGGCTTGATCGACTCGAGCTTGGCCTTCACGGCGTCGATCGTCTCGAGCGCGTTCTTGCCGGAGCGCATCACGATGATGCCGCCGGCGACCTCGCCCTCGCCGTTGAGCTCGGCCAGGCCACGGCGCATCTCCGGCCCCACCTGTACGCGGGCGACGTCGCCGATACGCACCGATACGCCGGAATCGGTGGTCATGAGGGGCACCTTGCGAAAATCGTCGAGCGACTGCAGATAGCCGGAGGCGCGCACCATGTACTCCGCCTCGCCGAGTTCGAGCACCGAGCCGCCCGTCTCCTGGTTGGCCTTTTGCAGCGCATCGATGACCTTGGCGTGCGGAATGTTGTAGGCGCGTAAACGTGCGGGGTCGAGGACGATCTGGTATTGCCGGACCATCCCGCCGACACTCGCTACTTCCGAGACATTGGCGACCGCCTTGAGCTCGTACTTCAGGAACCAGTCCTGCAGGGCGCGCAGCTGCGAGAGATCGAGTTGGCCGCTGCGATCGACGAGCGCGTATTCGTAGACCCAGCCGACGCCCGTCGCATCCGGACCGAGGGCGGTGCGTGCCTGCGGCGGCAGGCGCGACTGCACCTGGTTCAGGTATTCGAGGACCCGCGAACGCGCCCAGTAGGGATCGGTGCCCTCCTCGAACAGGATGTACACGAACGAATCGCCGAACATCGAGTAGCCACGTACCGTGCGCGCACCGGGAACCGAAAGCATCGTGGTGGTGAGCGGATAGGTCACCTGGTTCTCGACGATCTGCGGCGCCTGACCGGGAAACGTCGTGCGGATAATCACCTGCACATCCGACAGGTCGGGGATCGCATCCAGAGGCGTGCGCAGCATCGCCCACGCGCCCCAGACCGTTGCCATCCCGGCGGCCAGCAGGACCAGGAAGCGATTGGCGATCGACCAGCGGATGAGTTGGGCGATCATGGCTTCGCGCCGGTGGTCGCGGCGTTGGGTTTAGCCGGTGCGCGCACGATCGACACGATCTCGTAGCTGCCGTCCTTGCCCGGTCGGATGTCGAACGCCACCGTGTCGCCGACTCCCACCGCTGGCGTCGGTTTCGCTCCCTCGGGCGGTAGCTTGAAGCCCATGGTCATCGCGCCCCAGCTGAGACTCGGGATGGGCCCGTGCGAGATCACGACCTCGTCCCGATCGACGCTCTCCACCTTGCCCTCACCGTGGTGCGACGCCGTAGCAGCGGACGCTCCAGGGGCGGGCGCCGTCGCCATGCGACTGGTCGCCGCCTTCAGGTTGGCTTCGGAGTCGATCAGAAACTGGCCGGAGACGACGACTTTCTGTCCGGCCACGAGGCCCTTGCGGATTTCGGTGTCGCCGTTGGCATCGACGCCGATCTCGACATCTACCGGCATGAAACGGCCTTCGTCGCCGGCGACGATAACCACGGTGCGCTTGCCTGTCTGAATGACCGCTTCCGAGGGCACCAGCAGCACGTCCTTGCGGCCCGTCGGTGCGAACTTCAACGTGGCGAACATGCCGGGAACGAGCTTCTGGCCGCGATTGGCGACCTCGACACGCGCCTTGATCGTCCTGGTCGCGGCGTTCACCTCGGGAAGGAGCGCGCTCACCTTGCCCTTCAACGCCACGTCGGGAGACGCTGCCGTCTGCACGTCGACCACGGTGCCGGCGCGGACCTGCCCCGCGACCGCCTCCGGCACCTCGGCGTAGATCCAGACGGTCGACAGTCCATTGATGCGAAACAGCGGCGCACCGAGCATCACCGTCATGCCTTCGCGGGCATTGAGCTCGCCGACCACCCCGCCGATCGGGGCGCGGAGGGTGAGCCGCGCCTGGACGCTACCCGCCGTTTCCACATGACGAATCAGCTCGTCGGTCATGCCGGCAAGTCGCATGCGTTGCCGCGCGGCTTCGGCGAGGCTGCCGAGCTCCCCTCCGGGATCACGGCTCGCGATGCGTCGCGCGGCGAGAAATTCCTCCTGCGCAGCGACCCAGTCCGGGACGTACAGCTCAGCCAGTGGCTGACCGGCACGCACGGGATCCAAAGTGGCGCGTACGAACAGACGCTCCACGAAACCGCTCGCGCGCGCCTGCACCAACGCCACGTCGCGCTCGTTGTAGGCAACCGTCCCCACGGTTTCGATGCTCGGCGCGGAAGTGCCGCGCTTGACGATGGCCGTGCGTACGCCAAGGTTTTGCTGGACGCGTGCGTCGATGGCAACACCACCGGCATCGCCGCCACCGTCGGCGTACACCGGGACGAGCTGCATGTCCATGAACGGCGACTTGCCGGGCTTGTCGAACCGCTGTCCCGGCACCATCGGATCGTGCCAGTACAACACCTTCCGGCCCGTATCCGGCTCGACCCGCGCGGCCGTTTGCGGTGTCGATGCCGCGGCTTCGGTCGCGGTCCCGTGGGTAATCGCATCGGCCGCACCGCCCTGCGCCAAGCCAAGACGGTAGAGCCCGTATCCGCCCGCGCCTGCCACGAGTACTCCGAGTATCGCCAGACCTGCGGCGCGGACATTCATGAGCCGCTCCCCACGCCTGCCAGGCGACTGTCGTCGGCAGGCAGGGCGAACTCGAGCTCCGCCCACAATCGCGCCAGTTCGCTTTCGAGCTCCAGCAGCTGCAGCCGCACGTCGATTTCGTTGCGCCGCGCGCCGAGCACGTCGGTCAGCGTCGCCTTGGCGCCCCGGTAGGCCGCGAGAGTGGCGTGGGTCCGTTCGGTGGCAAGCGGAGCAAGCCGCTCGCGGATCGCGTCCCGCCGCTCCTTGAGGCTCTTCCAGTCCACTTCCAGAGCCCGGAACTCCGCGATCCGGGCGCGCCGCCGTTCCTCCAGCAGTGCCTCGGCCTTGCCTACGCCTGCACGCCTCGCGGCGATCTCGCGGTCCTGGCGGTCGGCACGGTTCCACTGTAGCGGCACCGAGACGTTGAGCGAAACCATGTTCGAGTATGCCGGCCCGCGACGGCTGTACATAACTTCGACGCTCCAATCGCTCTTGCGCTCGGCTTCGGCAACGCCGACCGCCGCCGTCGCCACGGCAGCATCGCTCTCGAGCACGCGCAGTTGCGGATCACGCGCGAGGTTGCGCTCGAGCTCGGCGGCATCCCAGCGGATCCTGCTGGTATCGGGCGCGCCTTGCAGCGGCGCGTCAGCGCGATCGCCTACCCAACGCGCGAGCATCACCTGCGCGGCGCGGCGTCGGCGCTCGAGGGAAAAAGCGCGGTCGTCGAGCATCACCAGCGCCTGGCGCGCCGCGATGATTTCCGCGAGTTGGCCGCGACCGGCGCGGTACAGTGCTTCCGCTCCCTCCACGTCCAGCCGTGCCGCGTGCAGCTGGTCATCGACCGCCAGTCGCGTCGTCTCGGCGTAATACCGATCGAGCCAAGCGACGGCGGTGTCACGGGCGATCGTCGTCACCGAGACTTGCTGCTCCGCGCGCGCCTTGTCGGCTTCGCGCTCGAAGCGATTGGCGCGGGCCGCGCGCTTGTCGGCACGGGTGAACTCCTGCATCACCCCGATGCTTCGCATAGTCATGAAGTCGCGCGTCAGGCTGAAGCGGTCGGGGCCGTCCACCGGCAAGTTCTGGATGCCTGCCTTCAGCATGGGGTCGGGCAACTGACCTGCCGCTACCGCCGAGGCGCGCGCCGCGGATACCTCGTAGTCCTGCGCCACGACCTGGCGGGACCGTTCCACGGCGAGGCGCTGGGCGTCGGCTATGGTCAAGGGTATCGACGCAGCGACGGCCGCCCAGGAAGCCAGCAGCAACCAGGCGGTGGCCGCAAGCCTAGTCCGCAACGCTACGCGCCGGGACCATAAGCAAGGTGCAGAAGCATCATGGCTGCGCGGACCGCTGTGAGGCATCGGCTGCAACGCCTGGGCAAGCAAAAGTCGGCCGTTGGCGTCACCGCGCAGCGTACGAGTCGATTTCATCGAGAGTGCTCCGTTACCGCCGGATCGAGCCCGGACGGGTGCTGCCGTCGGAATGGGTCAGCGCTTACGCGTGAGGTTGCCGCACCGGCCGGACGTCCGGGTCGACGTTCTGGTCCGGTATCGATCGCAGGGATCGAAAAACGTCAACCGCTGGGGGAAACGCGCCCGAAGGCTGCCGTTTCCGGTGCGCGGGTCAGTGCGGGAGAAGCCGGCTACGCTGCACCTACACGTGCAAGTGCGTAGCGACGGCGGCGGCTCAGAGGCGGAGAACCCCGAAGCGGAGATGCGGAGGAGGATCGATCGCCGGTGGATAGGCGACGCTATGCGCGTCCGCGGATGAAGACAGCTCCGTCGTCAGCAACGGCAGCCACAAGCCGACACGCATCGGCACCGCGGGGGTCGCGTTGGCGCCCGAGGTATCCGCCGACCGGGCGTCCTGCACGCAGTGCTGCTCGCAAAGCTTGGAGGGCGCGGAGATGACTTCATGACACGGCAGCGGTACATTTACGGCATACGCATCATAGGCGAAGATGTCTTGCGCGACCGGTACGCATGCGTATGCCGTAACGGCGATCTGCAGGAAAAGCAGGGTGCCGAGGCAAATCTTGGCTATCAGTCGACGATAGATGTGACGCATCCGCTGATTCTAACATGTGATCGACACCCTCTCGTCGGGTTGTAATTGCCTTCCAGCAGCGGGGCAGAAGGGCAGAGACAACAATTTCCCTTCACGTTTTCGCGGAAAAACTCCGAAAAGTTACAGCACAATCACAAAATGCTGACGTTTCCTCGCCCGTGCGCTGGCGATATCCCTGGACTTTCGGTTGCGTGCTCGCTCCTGAAGTGTCCCGACGACTGTCCCGACGAAGTGATGATCGTTCCTACGAACCAATTGCATCGGAGGTGCCATGGACATCAAGCTGATCATTGCCACCTTCCCGCGCGAGAATCTGAACGCGGTCGAGGAAATGCTCCGTCACATGAATGTGGAGCGCGTTGACGTCTGCAAGGTGCGAGGGTATGGCGAGTATCGCAATTTCTATACACGTGACTGGATGGTCGATGAAGCGAGATTGGACATCTTCACAAGGCATGACGAAGTTGACGGCATCATCGCCGCAATCATGAAGGGCGCACATTCGGATTCTCCCGGAGCTGGCGTTATCGCCGTGGTGCCCGTCGAGAGGTTCCTGCTCATCCGCACTCGGACGGATGCTACGCCCGAAGAGTTTTGGCCGAAGCCGGCAGTCAAAGCATCAAGCTGATCACGGCGTCGCCCGGTCCGCCCAATGGAGCTCGAACGGACTCGAGCGGGCTTGGCGTATTGTCCGGAGAACCGGGGAAACTCCACACCAGCACCGACATCAATGGTGCACGCATCACGGTCGAGCAGGCCTCCGCGATAAGCTCCAACGATAGGTCGAAGTGGGCGCGATACCAACCGACCTCGGTCGACCTCTTGGTCTGATAGAACTTTCGTCCCAGTGCGATTTGGCGTCCATGGAATTCAAACGCTACCTCCATCGGCTACAAGCACAACCACTCTTGCCGAGTCAATCGAAGCTGTCCAAGAGTGATCGTGAGGGCTAACGAGCGGTCAACCGGACTTTCGAACCGTCCCGTTCAATAACGCCGCTATCGTCAAGGCGCGCGAGTGCACGATAGAGCGCTTCATGGCTGAGACCGATCTCCGTGGCAATCTGCTTCCAGGTTGAATCGATGGCTAGAACATCGCCGTCTTGCGGCATGTGCAGGCTGAAGTAGGCCATGAGCCGGTCCGTCGCCGCATGCAGACTGAGGATTTCAGCACGAGCGCGTAGAGCCTGAACCTGCGCGCCAAGATGACGCAGCAGGACCATCAAGCGTTCCGGGTGGTCCACGAATCCATTGATGATGCGCGTCTTTGGATACGCCAATACTTCGCTTGCTACCTCTGCCACCGCATTGCAGTGGTATCGCTCGCTGAAAAGAGAGGCCTCGGCGAAGCTCTCCCCGGCCTTGGCACGGTGCAATGTGACTTCGCCGCCCCTCGTGCTCGTGCGAATCAATCGAAGCCGGCCGGTTGCGATGACGTACACGGCTTTAACCCGGTCGCCTACGCGAAACAGAGCTTCACCCGGACTCAGCTCGCGTTTAGTCGCGGCCTTGGCAGCGAGCGCTTCGAATATTGTGGCGACTTCGGTCACACGGGCCTCCATATGATTGCGATCATATGCCGAACCAGGTACCTAGAGCAGGATGACTCACCTTATTCATCCCGGGACGGCACCATGAAGTCGACATTCGCGTTACTTCTATTCGCGCTGCTAAGCGCCCCAACTTTTGCGGAGACTCATGCGCCTCGCGGACCCGCGGAACAGTCTGCCTACGCGGGCCTGGAGCATCGGGAAATCAAGGCACTCTCATCCGAGGAGATCGCCGCCTATCTGGAAGGCAAGGGGATGGGGTTGGCGAAGGCCGCCGAACTCAATCACTACCCCGGTCCGGCGCATGTACTTGCGCTTGCCAACGAGCTTTCGCTGACGTCGGACCAAAAAGCGCGCACCGAAACGCTGTTCAAGGCGATGCAGACCGAAGCCGTGTCACTCGGCAGGCAACTGATCGAGCTGGAGCGTGAACTTGACAACATGTTTGCTAGCAAAGCCGTCACGAAGGAGAGGTTGCACCATTCCAGTGAGGCTATTGGCTTGCTACAGGGGAAAGTTCGTCAAGTGCATCTGCAGACACATCTAGCGCAGGCGGAGATATTGGACCCCGAACAGATACGCAAGTATGACGAACTGCGCGGATACACTCAGGCCGCAAATGCGGATCACCACGTGCATCCGAAACCGCATTGATCGAGACGGTTCGTGAGAAAATCGGGGTGAATCTTTCGCTAGGGTACGGCATTCAGGATCCGCTCGATCGTCGGTTCCAACGCCTCAGCGGGCACTGCGCCTACAACAGCGACGCTCACCCCAGTTCGATTATTGCGAGTTGAAGGCATTTCGTGTCTTGTGGCCTCGACTCCAGCCTCGATTGGGTGATCCTCGATCTCAGTCGGGCTTGCTCTTGGCATTTGGACCCGCGCACTTACCGCCGCCACTCGCGCACACGCCCGCTGCGCACATCGCCGCGCACGGGAGGATGCCGAGTACAACCGACGACAGGCCGGCGGCGACGAGCCAGTTCCAGCCGAAGAAAAGCCCGAGGCCGACGCCGGTTGCGGACCATGCGACGAGCGCGACGCGCCGGCTGAGTCGATCGCCCAGCGTGACGATGCGCCACACGCGAGTCGTCATCGGGACGCCTTGCGCCGTCCGAATCGACTCATTCGGTGCTTGGTAGATTTCCATAAAAGTGCTCCTGAAACGGTTCATGACTTGTGTGGCGGAAGGTGGCGTCGGATCACGTCGATCAATCGGCGCCGCTTCTTCGACCGGCTCCGCCACCGGCCAGCCTTTGCGGCCTGTCGCATCGAGGGGTAATGTCGTTGCCGTGCTGATCGTCTCGCGCTTGCTTGCTACCCGCGTCGAGCCAGCGCGAAGCGTTTTCCGGTTGGTCCTTATAGTTGAGCCCGTGCAGGGGGTGCGACGCCGTCGCGCTTGATTTGCATCAGCAGGGTGTGCTCTTCGCGGCAGGCGACGCACCAGGAGGCGAAGACGTTGACGAGCGACACTTCGCCCTTCAGGTCGGCGCCCCCAGGCCCAGCGATCGGCCGCGCACCGGCGGCAGGGAAAAATCGGGCACCGGCTTACCGATCAAGGGCGAGGGAACCCGGCGAGGATCGAGCGTCAATCCAGCGGCCAGAAAAATACCGATGGCGGCAAAGAGCAGCAACGGAAGGAGCAGCACGACTCGGGGCGCCGACGACGGCCGTCCCGTCGATCCGCGTCCTCCGTCTCGAAGTTCCCCAGACGACGACGTCATGGACATTTACTTTCAATCAACGCAGCAATTTCGGCAGCGCTCGAGAACACGACCTGCGCGCGGTCGCCTTGCATGCCCTGACCGACAAGAACCGGTTCACCCTCCGATGGCCCATGCTTAGTCGAATCGCTCTTGAATCGCAGGTTGAACTCCCAGAACTTGAGCGTCTTGCCGGCCGCAGTGGTGAGGATGTAGGTGTCACCACAGTAGCGGATCGTCTTGACGCGGGCTTGCGGGTCCGCTTTCTTGAGGTCTGGCAATCCCCCGCCCATGTTCATGCCTGCCTGGAACGCGAGCGACCGTCCTTTGCCCTCCGCCACCGCCTTCAGATAGGCTACCAAGTTACTTCTCGCTTGCGCGTCCGGAATACCCTGAAACCGCATGTCGTTGCCGGGAATGAGCATGGCCGGACTAGCTATCCACGCATCGAGCGTTTGTTCGTTCCACACCAAGCCCGAACGCTTCACCGCGTCCGAATAACGACGAAAACTTTCCAGACCACCTGCCTTGCGGCCGAACACATCGGCGAGGCTCGGTCCGGTCATGTTCTGCCCTGCATCGATCGAGTGGCACGCCAGGCAATTACGGAACGCCTGCGCGCCTTGGAGCGGGTCGCCCGCGGCGGCGGCGAATGCCGAAGTCGCAGCCAACACGACCATGCTTGCGCATCTGAGCACGCGGGTGTGCACGCGGACGGCGCATGCGAGCCTCGTCCACCAAATGCAGTGCTTGCCTTTCATAGGTATCCTCCGGTGTGAATTCACGACGTTGCGAGGTGTCGATTGGCGGATTCTTCACTTCCCCGTCTCATCTGCACGTGGCGCAAGAGCAGCTTGAGGTCGTGAACCATCGCGTCGAGCCAGATATTTGGACCCATGAACAGCCGCAAGCGCCACTGACCGTCAAACACGAAGATCCCGCTGCTGTGATCGACCGTATAAAAGCCGCTCGCGTCGGCCTTCTGGGCCGCGTAGAACACCTTGAAGTCCCTCGCCGTGTTGGCCGTCGCCGCCTCATCCGCAAATAGACCGACAACGGCAGGATGAAACGCGGTTGCGTACTTTGTCAGCACCGCGGGGGTGTCGCGCACAGGGTCCAAGGTGACAAAAATGCCTTGTACGCCTTGCCGTTCGGGGCCAAGTTGATCCACCGCCTGCGCCATCTTGGCCAGGGTGATCGGACAAGCGTCCGTGCAGTCCGTGTATCCGAAGAACAGCATCACCACCTTTCCGCGGTAGTCGGCCATGCTGCGGGGCGAACTCCCCGAATCGAACAGGTGAAAATCACGCCCCCACTAGGCGCCGGTCACGTCGCGGGCATGAAACTTCACGGTCGGGTCGGCGCGACTGCAAGCGCCCAATACGAGCGCAATCGCAGCAAGGGCGGCGGCGGCCAGCCATACGCGATGCGCCATGCTACGGTCGGGCGTCATATTCGGGCGGTTCTCCGCACCGATAAACGGGTGGATTCGCCGGCGCTTGTGCCTGCAGTCGACTGCGATCTCCGGGACACGGACTGGTGACCCGCGCCGCCATTCCACCCGCCGACTGCGCATCTCAAGTCGAGTCATGAGGACAGCCCACGGTGGACGTGCGTAACGGTCGCGCTTCCCGTCCCTTGTAAGGTGGAACGCGAACGACGACGCCCACGCGGACCGTCGGTCCACACGCAGCGCCGTCAACGGCGGAGGATCAGAGGCGGAGAACGCCGAAGCGGAGGTGCGGAGGAGGATCTACGGCGTGGGTCAACGCTGCACGGCGCATGCCGATGAGCACCGGCACACCCGTCGTCACGATGGGCGCCCAGCCGCCTAAGCGCGCGGGAAGCCCCGTTGCGGCGTGCCCGCCCGGGGAATCGATCGTCCGGGCATCCTGCACGCAATGCTGCTCGCAAAGTTTCGCGGGCTCAGCGGTGAGCTCGTGGCAGGGCCCAACCGCCGTGGTGCTCGTCGCCTCCACACCGACCGCGCCGCCATCGGCCGGGGCAACGTCGCAGGCATAGGCTGCCACGGCGAGCTGCAGGAACAGCAACGCCGAAAGGCACGTCCAAGCCACGAGGCGACGATGAAAATGGCGAAGCATCGATCGATCTTATCATGCGCGGCGAGGCCCTCGTCCGGCGCAGGTCGCCGGTAGTCACCCGCCATCTCCCCTTCGTCCGACCACGCGAAAAGGTTACGCCGGGGCGAGAAATTAATGCGAACTACGGCATTCATAACCGCACCACCATCCTGATGGACGCTCCGATGCGAAGCCGCTGGAGCACACCCTACGGTACGCACGAGGACTCGCACGCTCGACTAACAGGCTGCCGCGTCGCCCCGGGGCACGGTTGAGGGCGGGCATAGCGGTGCTAGGCAGGGTATGCCGGTGCCCTGTCCCGGCGCTAATGCCCGCCCGTTGGCGCGGTCGGGGCGGGTGCCGCGCCGGGCCGTCTATCTTGCATGGCGCCGGCGACCAGGGCCGCCATGCGCGGCAAACAACCACGCCTGGCGTTCGATCCCGGAGCCTCACCGGTACCGGTCAGGAAACTCCTTCTTGAGCGCCCCCAGCTTGGGCAGATCGTTGTAGACGATATACGGCTGCTCCGGATGGAGCGCCAGGTAGTTCTGGTGGTAGGCCTCCGCCGGGTAGAACTTCTGCAGCGCGGCAACTTGGGTCACGATAGGTTTGGGGAACGTTCTGACGCGATCGAGCTGCGCGATGTAGCGCTGGGCCGTCTCCTTCTGTTGCGCATCCGCATAGAAGATCGCCGACCGGTACTGCGTGCCCACGTCGGGACCCTGGCGATTGAGCTCGGTGGGGTCGTGGGCGACCGCGAAAAAGATCTTCAGCAGCTCGGCGTAGGAGATCTGCGCAGGGTCGTAGGTGACCTGCACCGATTCCGCATGCCCGGTCGTGCCCGTGCCGATCACTTGGTACTTCGCGGTCGCTGCCGCGCCACCGGCGTACCCGGATATGACGTCCGACACGCCCTTCACGTGCTTGAACACGGCGTCGACGCCCCAGAAGCACCCTCCCGCGAACACGGCCACGGCCTGCTTGGAATCCGCAGCTTGAGCCTGCGGACCCTGATAGTCCGGAAGACCGGCGTGGGCTACGCCGAAGGCCATTCCCATTACGGCTAGCGCGATCTTGGTTCGAATCATGGTGAACTCCTCGAGATGGACAAGGCTTAGTCGCGCAATGAATGCACGGCTTACGCATCGTCGGCGACGCGCGAGCCGCACCCGCGAGGTAAAGCCGGGGCGACGCCGTACAGCACGCGAGCCGATTGCCGGTGGCTTGCGGGAATCGGCTCCTTTCCGGCGAATCGTACCAGTGCACCGTGGGAGGCAGCCTGTGGCGCCGCGATTCGAACTGCCTCGCCCTAAACGAGATTCCGCGGGGTCGAACATCGCGATCGAATGGACCCGGCGGCGTGTCTTGCTGACACATTGGTAATGCGGCGGTCA